>JAIXYM010000065.1 GCA_027490255.1 Oxalobacteraceae bacterium
CGTGCCCAGTCAATTTTCAGTGCATACGCGGACGCACCGGCGATAATCAACTTGGGCTTGTGCTCATGAGCGGTGCGCTCCATGGCGTCATAGTCAATCTCTTCTTTTTCGTTCAAGCCATAGCTGACGACGTTAAACCATTTGCCGCTCATGTTCAGGTGCATGCCGTGCGTAAGATGACCGCCTTCAGCCAGCGACATGCCCATGATGGTGTCGCCGGGATTGAGCAAGGCCAAGAACACCGCCTGATTCGCCTGCGAACCCGAGTTCGCCTGAACGTTCGCGAAATTCGCGCCGTAGAGTTCTTTCAATCGATCAATGCAAAGTTGCTCAACAATATCGACATACTCGCAGCCACCGTAGTAGCGCTTGCCGGGATAACCCTCGGCATATTTGTTTGTGAGCACCGAGCCTTGGGCCTGCATGACTGCCGGGCTGGTGTAATTTTCAGATGCGATCAATTCAATATGATCTTCTTGGCGAGTCGCCTCCTGCTGAATTGCGGCCCAAAGCGCGGGGTCACTTTTCGACAGATCCAAGTGATCCGGAAATGCGCCGCTGGTGGGGCTGACTCGAGTGAGCATATTGATTCTCCTTTTGGGGTCTGTTGCGGGCGGAAGCGCCGATCGCAAAGGTGCAAAGGCGCCTTGACGGGCCGCCAATACTATTCAGGCGCTAACTGTACTGATGAGTTCATTTCAGGAAAAATAAATATTTCTTTACTATAAGTTCAGATTTTCTTATCAATAGCCTGAGGCGATCCACGGACCGGCAACAATTGGGCCGATCGAGCGCTCACTACGACGTAAAGCCGCATTAGCACTGCGTTTCCGAAGCGGCGAGATAATGCGGGGGACAAAATCCGGCGGTCAGGTCAGGCCAGCTGAGTTACACCCGGCGGGAGCAAGGCAGATAAAGATTTAGCCAGCCGACCTGAAAGGGAGCATTACTTGGTCTGGCAGACCTTACTCAATCGACAACTCGAATCAGCCGACGGCCCAAATTTTCGCCCCGATAGAGCCCGGCAATCGCATCCGGGGCGTGGTCGATACTGGGGAGTACCTCCTCTTCGTACCGGATGAGACCCCGACGCACCCAGTCGGCCAGATCGACGCGCGCGGCCGCATAGTGATCCCTATGATCAAGAATCACGAAGCCTTGCATGCGAGCCCGCTTGACCAGCAGCTGGCGTTCGACGCGAGGACCGAGTGGCGTGGGATTCCAGTTGGCGATGGAAGCAGTGCCGCAAATGATCACGCGTGCGCCCACGTTCAGATGCTGCATCACCGCATCGCTAATGCTGCCCGATGTATTGTCAAAATAAATGTCCACGCCATTCGGACACGCTGCCGCTAATTGTTCGACAAAATCCTCGCGCTTGTAATCAACAGCACTGTCATATTGAAAGCGATCGACGCACAGCTGACGCTTGGACTCACCACCCGTAATCGCGACGGTGTGACAACCATGAATACGTGCAATCTGCCCCACACAAGAACCCACCGCCCCTGCGCCTGTCGACACCAGCACGGTCTCGCCTGATTTGGGCTCACCAATCCGCATCAGTCCGTAGTGCGCGGTAATACCGTTAATGCCGAGTACCCCCAGCGAGGTCGACAAAGGCAGATCCGCCTGATCAACTCGGTAGTCAATCGTGCTCACATCTACCGCTGCGTAATCCTGCCAGCCGAACATGCCGGTCACACGCGTACCCACCGGCAATTGCGGGTCCTGGGAGGCGATGATTTCGCCTGCAGCAAAGGAACGCATCACTTCACCGATACCAACGGGTTGCGAATAATTAGCCACCGCATTCACCCAACCACGCATGGCCGGCTCGACAGCAAGAAAGTGATTGCGTATCAACACCTGACCCGACTGCGGTTGCGGTATGGCGGTCTCCACAATGCGAAAGTGCTCAGCTTGCGGAATGCCTTCGGGACGACTGGAGAGAATCACCTGACGGTTAATGAGAGCAGACATGATTTTATTGTTTAGTTTTTAACGGTAGGACACGACGACTGCTAGCAAAGGTAACAGAGATCCGTTCCGAGGCCGAGAGTCATGTGGGCGAGTGGTAAGATCAAACCGCCTGAAAGTTAGCAAGTCAATTGCAACACCCTCACAGGCGAGGATAGCAAAGCACGTTCACTATCGCTACACGCGCTCTGCATTGGCAATCACAATAAAACGAGACAAGCTCATGAATTCTCATCGCGTCGCACTGGTTACTGGTGGAGGCACCGGCATCGGCAAGGCTGCTGCAAAAGCTTTACTGCAAGCGGGTTATCAGGTCGTGATCACCGGCCGCAATCTCGACAAGCTCCAGGCAGCGCTTAAGGACCTAGGAGGCACTGACGCCAATGCGCTGGCAGTGGCCAGTGATGTCGGCGATCCCGATAGTGTGAAGCAGCTATTCGCCAGCCTGAAAACAAAATTTGGCCGCATCGATGTGCTGTTTAATAATGCTGGCACCGCATCTCCACCGATGCCAATGGAAGAGCTGAGCTACGCGCAATGGATGAATGTCGTGAATGCTAACCTGACAGGTTCTTTTTTGTGCGCGCAAGAAGCGATGCGCATGATGAAAGCACAGTCACCCAAAGGGGGGCGCATCATTAACAACGGATCGATTTCAGCCAATACGCCACGGCCTTTCTCCGCACCCTACACTGCCACCAAACATGCCATTACCGGGCTCACTAAGTCGATCGCACTCGATGGTCGTGCAGACCGCATCGCCTGCAGCCAAATTGATATCGGTAATGCGGCCACTGAAATGACACAGGTTATCAGCAAAGGCGTGATTCAGGCGGATGGGTCACTGAAGGCAGAGCCGACGATGGATGTCGACCACGTTGGGCAGGCGATAGTACACATCGCCGATCTGCCGTTGGAGAGCAATATCCTGTTTATGACGATCATGGCGACCACCATGCCCTATGTCGGGCGCGGATAGTCAGAACAGCAGCACGCCTCGCAGAGCCAGCCCCATCAGCGCACCAAACCACAAACCTGCGAGCGTGACAAAGGCAATACCAAACCCCGGACCTCGTCTTACAGGGTTACTCAGATAAGCCTGCGCGTACCATGCGCGACCGAGGAGCCAAATCACGCCCATCGCAAAGGCACCGATCTCGCCGTTGAAGACTGCATAGATCCACAGCGCGGGGAGCATCATTAGTGCGGCTTCCATCGTGTTCATCTGCACGCGATAAGCACGATCGAACATCTCATGACCCGACGTTGCTGGCGCCATGATTGAATATTTGACTCGCGCTTTGCCAACAATGACGGACGTAACGAACATCAGCAAAACGGTGAGCAGCGTAATGAGGGAGGTCAGCGGATAAGCATTCATGGGCATCAATAAAAATTTTAAAAACTGCGCACTACGTTTACTGGCTTTCGCATACAGCTCGCATCAAATGATCGTCAGGCGTTTGTGGCACGACATCAACCCAACTACTCACCAGATTCTGTTCCGTGATTAGCGTTCCCGCACCCATGGCGTCTGACATTTTATGGGTACTCAAGATCCGCCGCTGATGTTTGCGGCAGCTGAATTCGGTTGGGTAGAGTACCGACCGGTAGGTCTTGCCCGATGCATCAGTCACCGGCGTTCGCAGGTCATGCAAATCCCAGATGAAAGCGTTACCGCTCATATTCACCATGCGAAGCTTATCGTAGTACCGGATAAGCTCATTGACTTCCGCATATTGCACCCAGTTTTCTGCGAAGGCTGGCGTTGCGATTAAATAGGCGCACAGATAAAACCATTTCTTCATGGTGGGCGGGCTCAGTGAGATAAGAATGAGCTTATTGTCGCAGAAGGTGGAGACAACCGTATTTTTGAGTATGACCTCGGGTCGGCTGCGGTCAGCGTTCAGGGTTCCGCGCATCCAATTGAATGGGCTCGAGATGAGGGAATGCGGAATCTGGCACACTGGCCGTTTTACGGGGATCCGATCATGAACAAAAAAACAAGCTTTGCAGCGGCCTGCCTTACCTTCACTCTGCTCATCGCCGCCGGGTTCGCGCCCTACTCTGCCGGCACCGCCCATGCTCACGATGTTCAGGGATTATTGGATAAGGTCATTCAGGGCACCCACCGCTCCGACGCCAACCGCGCCCGCGATCAATACCGCCACCCGAAAGAAACGCTGCTGTTCTTTGGCTTGCGACCTGACATGACGGTGGTTGAAATCTCTCCTGCGAATGGCTGGTACACCGAAATCATTGCGCCACTGCTAAAACAACAGGGTCAGTATTATGCGGCCGTGCCAGCACTCAACGACGATATGCCTGAAGCGATGAAGCGTCGAGATACCACCTATCGCCAAATGCTCAAAGCTGCGCCCGAGCTTTACGGCGAGCCAACGGTCAAGGCTTATGACTCTGCCGCACCTGTATTCGCGCCGGAAGGCACGGCTGATCTGGTGGTGACTTTTCGAAATGTGCACAACTGGGCCAAAGTCGGACATACACAGGCGATGTTCAAGGGATTTTTTCAGGCCTTAAAACCAGGCGGGGTGCTCGGCGTCGTTGAACACCGCGCAAAACCTGACACACCGCTGTCCAAACAAATCGAATCGGGTTACATGACTGAGCAATTCGTAATCGAGGTAGCGACCGCTGCCGGCTTCAGACTGGACCGCAGTTCGGAGATCAACAGCAACGCGCTTGATACGAAAGACCATCCCGGCGGTGTCTGGAACTTGCTGCCTAATCTGCGCGGTGTCGCCGAGAGCGACAAACCCAAATATCGAGCCATTGGTGAGTCAGACCGAATGACGCTGCGCTTTGTGAAGCCTTAAGCCGTTGTCCTATCCTCGAATACAAAGAAAAACAGCAAGTAAATGATCGTATGGCGGCAGAGATAAAACATCCCGGACAAATCAGAAAAGCACCAGAAAATTTTCTGGATCCGCAGCTCTTGCGCGAGATCCATGAACAAGGACTCGATGACAAGCGACGCCGTTTTTTGCGACAAAGTTTCTTGATGGCTTCGGCTGCCTCTGCGGTGTCTTCCACGTCCATGAGCTTTGCCAACGAGGTGGGCACTGAAGGTGGTGAAAACTCAGCAGCGGGCGATCCGAATATTCTCGTACTGCCGTCACATTCGACAACGCTGGGCAAGCCGGTGGCTCAAGCCGGCTACGGACAACCCTCACGACACGAACACACCATTCTCAAACGTGCGTCGCCCGGCCTGACAAGAACGCAAGAAGCCTCTGCCTCGTTCACCCCCTTGCAGGCGCTGTTTGGCATCATCACACCGAATGGCTTGCATTTTGAAAGACATCATCAAGGCTGGCACGACATCCCACCTGAAACACACCGACTGATGATTCATGGTCTGGTCAAGACGGCGATGATCTTCACGCTGGATGACCTGATGCGACTCCCGTCGGTCTCGCGCATTCACTTTCTGGAGTGCGGCGCCAACACAGCGATGGAATGGGGACACCCTTCAGTACCGACGGTGCAATACACGCATGGCATGCTGTCCTGCTGCGAATTCACAGGCGTGCCGCTGTCCGTGCTCCTGGATTATTGCGGCTATGACAAACAGCGATCGCGTTTCGTTCTTGCTGAAGGCGCCGATGGTTCCAGCTTGACGCGCACGATTCCTATCGAGCATGCGCTCGATGATGTGCTGGTTGCGTGGGGTATGAATGGCGAAATGCTGCGCCCGGAAAATGGTTACCCACTGCGATTGGTTGCACCCGGCATGCAAGGTGTCTCGTGGGTCAAATGGTTACGACGCATCGAAGTCGGCGATCAACCCTGGGGTACCAAGGATGAGTCGATTCAATACATCGATCTAATGCCCGACGGGAGCCATCGGCAATACACTTCGATTCAGGAATGCAAATCCGTGATCACCTCACCCTCTGGCGGTCAGCAATTACTGAACAAGGGCATGTTCAACATCACCGGTCTGGCTTGGTCAGGGCGGGGCAAGATAAAAAAAGTGGATGTGTCTGTCGATGGCGGACGCCATTGGCGCAGCGCGCGACTGGAGGGGCCGATACAAAACAAAGCCCTCACCCGTTTCAATATCGACTGGGTTTGGGATGGCAGTGAAGTGATTCTGCAATCACGCGCTGTTGACGAGACGGGCTATGTGCAGCCCAGCATTGACCAGCTGCGCAAAGTCCGAGGCAGCAGATCCACGTATCACAACAATGCGATTCAATCCTGGCAAATCAATGCATCCGGCGAGGTACTGAATGTTCAGGCTTATTAGCATCGGATTACTGTTCTTGCTGTCCTGTGCATGCATGAACCCTGCGCAGGCCGACCCGAAGTATCCCGGCGTCGGTCGCAGCGCCACCACCAGAGAAATTCAAGCCTGGAATATTGATGTGCGACCCGACTTCAAAGGTTTGCCCAAAGGCACCGGCACCGTGCTGCAGGGCCAGCAAGTCTGGGATGCGAAGTGCGCGTCCTGTCACGGCACCTTCGGCGAACTGACCCAGATGTCGGGACCCATTGTCGGTGGCACCACGGCTGAAGACAGTCGCACCGGCAGAGTCGCTGCCCTGTCCAAACCGAATACGGTACTCCGTTCGGCCATCATGAAAGTACCGACGCTAAGTACGCTTTGGGATTACCTGTACCGAGCCATGCCCTGGACTGCGCCCAAATCATTGTCGGTCAATGAGACCTATGCGGTGACGGCGTACATCCTTAATCTGGCCGAGATCGTGCCGGAAGACTTCAGCTTGTCGGACGAGAACATCAAGACTATCCAGGAGCGCATGCCGAACCGGAATGGCATGAGACGGGACCACGGCTTGAGCACGGTCAAAGGTACGCCCGATGTGGCCAATACCGATTGCATGAAGGATTGCACCGGCAAGGTCACCGTGCACGCTACGATCTCAGAGGATGCACTTCACTCGCATGGTGATCTGTCTTTGCAGAATCGACGCTTCGGATCGGTGCGAGGCCTTCCACCCGGAAAGAATGCAGCAAAACGAGACTAGCCGTAATCGTACTTAGCGCCTGTCTCGGTAGGTCGTTGACAAGGGTGTAGCGGGGAATCCCTAACGAGATAGTGGCTTAGACTGACAACCCATGCCGCTGCCGCAAAATAGTGCTGGCAGCAGCAATGATGTTCAGTTTTTTTTCTGCGATCTGTTCTGAAGCGAGTGGATTATCAGCAAAGGTCGCAAACCCGCAGTCAGGGGTAAACAGCACTCGCTCTTTACCAAAGAGTTGAATTGCGCGTTCGCCCTTGCTCAATATCTCATCCAGACTTTCGATGTGCGCATGCTTCTGGTTGCAGATACCTACACCGATACGTACATCATCCGGAATCGCGCGCAGAATTTCCATCTCGCCCGCGCGAGGCGTACACAATTCCAGCAGCAAGCTGCCGACCTTGAGGCCAGAGAGTGTTTGTATCAGTGGCGTGTAATCACCTGACAACGCAGCATCTTCATCAGGCGTCCAGTTACCGCGGCACATATGGAGCGCAATGCGCTCTCTCGGAAAACCGGCTACCACGGCATTAATCAATTCTTGCGCAAAACCCAGTTCAGCTGGCGTCTCATTTTTTTCCGACAGCGCACCGCACATAAAACTACGTTTAGATACTGAGCCGGAGAACACGACCTCAGAGAGTACCGGCTCATCGAACTGAACCAGTGCCACGCCTGCAGCCAGGAGCGAAGCCAGCTCTTCACGCAACACACGCACCACATCAGTGGCCAGCGCTTCGCGATCTTGATAAGCGCGATCGGAAATACACTCCATCCACATCGTACGTGTCAGCAGATACGGCCCGGGCAATGCGACCTTGACCGGCTTGTCGGTCAAGGTTTTGACGAAATCCATTTCATGCACCGCGAGCGGTTTGCTGCGACCCAGAGGACCAAACACCGCAGGATGTCGAACTTCAGACGCTGGCACATCCAGCGCCCGCAGTTCGCGCGCGAATTCTTCGGGATCATCGACCAAGGGCAGCAGATCGGTCAGCGGAATCAGCTGGCAGTTGTCGAGAATACCGCCGACAAAACTGGCATAGCTATCGCGACGCTGCTCGCCATCCGTCACCACATCCACACCGGCACGCAATTGCGCTGCGACGGACAGCCTGACGGCATCATCGGCCGTCGCTTGAAAAGCCGAAGCCTCCAGACGACCTTCCATATGATCGTGCATGGCTTGCAGCATCCAACGCGGCCGCGGCCAACTGCCTATGCCCATCACCGACAAGGGCGCAATCGCTGGTGCAGCGATTGGGGTGGGTAATTGCGTAGGGATGATTACTTTTACCGGCGCATTGATCAGCGTGACATCTGCCGCAGTCAGCGCGGATGTCCCGACCGGCAAACTCACTCGTTCGGAGAATTTACCTTTGGCGACCAGAAAACTTCGTTGACGACCTTGCTTGGTCCATGACATCAGTTCATTACCGGTCAGTCGGCACCAAGCGGGTAGATCTTCATCGACCGAAATCTCGGAAGATCGTATCTCCAGCAAACCGCCTCTGGGCAAGGGATCAATGTGTTTACGAATCAGCAGCAACAGGCCGTTGCCGCAATCGAGATCACCGCCGTCAAAACTGACATCGGGCTGGTGAAGATGAGTTTGAATTGCTTGCATGCGCAGGATTTCTAGAACTGATCGTCTGTATCGTCAGGTCCATGGCAAAGCGCCGCCTTGCGATCGGCATCCTGACGAGACAGGCTCGGTAAATCAATAACTCAAGCTAGGGCATCCATCGGCCATGAATTCAACTAGCTTGGCGCCACCCACGATCAGCGCGCCATCAACCAGATTGTCTTCATCGAGCTTGCGCTTCTTGAAGCAGGGCGAGCAGACAAAAATCTTTCCGCCCGCTTCGATAAAGCTGTTCATCAGGTCTTTAAGCGGCGCGAAACCTTCTTCATGAATAGTTTCAGCAACACCCTTTTGCGACAGGCGTACAGCTTCGATGGAGAGAAACACTAGTGTGTCTTTATCTGAGGCTACAGCAGCATTAGCGACCACGAAGGCAACGGTGGCACGATCAGTATTGTCAGTACTGCAGGTGAGATTGATACAGAATTTTCCAGACATGATGTATTCCTGTGAAGTTGAATCGTTAAAAAAACTATTTTTCTCTGCCGCGCAACCAGTAAGTCTTGGATATCGGATCAACCGCTACCAACACGTCCCCAGTCATGTTGCAGAACGCCTGCAAGTCAACGGCTGCACCGGTATCGAGCGCAATCAGTCGGAGTACCTGCCCCGGATGGGCGCGCAAACGCTTGCGCACGCCCAGCACCAGCTCGCCACAACCTAACTCGCCCGCATTCCATTCGTGATTATGTTCAATCATGATTTTCAAGAATTTTGGCGTCATTGTATACGCGAGCGGTGCAATGACCTTTAGAAAGGTACTCGCATAAAGCCGACTCAGTTATCGCGTCATCAGGCCTGTATACCCGATCCGGTGTGATCTGAATGCTATGATCGGCTCCCACTGCAAAAGTGCGCCTGACTTGACTTCTGTGCTGAGTGCCGTCCTGGTGGCTCTGACAATCTATTTTTAATCTGTTACCTCATGGCCCTGAAATCCACTATTTACAAAGCAAGCC
>JAIXYM010000126.1 GCA_027490255.1 Oxalobacteraceae bacterium
ACGATCACCGGATCCACCGACAAGCCCGTCTGAAACTTCACTTGATCCAGCGCCTGCGTTTGCGTCGGGTCGGCGATGGCGACACACACCTTGTTGCTGCGCTTGGCCAGCACCACCACGCGCTGAGTCTGCATCAGGCGGTCATCAATGACTTTTTCGGGCAGAGAGTGGGTGTCGAGTGCGGCGAGATCAAGTAGCGGATGACCAAAGGTCTGTGAGCAAAACTGCGCTAATGCCACCGGTTGCAGTGCGCCACTCTTGATCAAGGCATCGATGAAAGGAATTTTTTCGCTGGTGCTACTGCGTGTGATGCTCTCCACCTGCTGCGCTGTCAACAGCTTCGCCTGCAGCAGTACGCGCGGCAAGGCAGAGGTGGGTGGTTGTGATGCAGGGGTGACGGACATGAAGGCTCGCGGGTTGATGTCGCGGGCCGATGATGCCGGGTGTCAGAGCTGGGAACGGTTTGTTGTTTTTTGAGATGCGGGTGGTCTCGGTTGATTGTGGGGGAATGGGCTTGGGGTGATGCGTGGATACAACAGTTGGAGGCTGAGAGAGGCTGGTTGTTCGTTGGGTCAATGGTCGCGCGGGGCAAAAAAATTACCTAATCTGAGGTCATATTCATCGCAGACCATCAAATTTTATTTTTCATGAGTCATTAAAAGCCTGCCTCTTTCTGGTGCCGTACACCCAGAATTGTGATGGTGTCGGCCGTAACTCGATATCGGACTACATAGCCACTATCCCCGAAGTCGATGAACCAATCCCGGAATTTGTCGTCCATGTCCTCAATTGGGCGACCCAGTCCCGGCTGATGTTCCAGTAACTTGACGCCTTGGCGAATTGCTCCCACTGCGCGCACAGCGGCGTCGAGGTTCTTAGGTGCCAGGAATCGATACAGGCGCTGTGCATCAAGTAGCGCTGTTGGCGACCAGATCAGACGTGGCATTCAGGAGGATCGACATCGTTGCCTTGTTCGAGCTTGGCCAGCCACGCATCAGCTTCCTCGGCTGTCACGTGTAATCCGGTCGTGCGGTAAGCCTCCCAGGCGCTGAGGGCGTCTTGGCGAAAGCTCTCCCGCTTTTCTTCTCGATCCACGTACTGTGTAATCGCCTCGCGCATCAGCCAGTGAGAAGTGCGCTGACGCGCTTCAGCCAAGCGCTTCAATCGGGCTTTGATGTCATCGTCAATCTTGATTGCCACGGGGCGAACAGAAGTAGCGATCATGGGGGCTGCCTATCGGGAATCGTAAGGTATTACCTTAGCATACTTGAGGTAAGCCGACGTCAATGAAAGTTCGAAAGTCGCTGGATCACGGCGTATGCCGGGATTCAGTGACCTTGAGGTCTAATCAGACAATCTCTGTGGCTACCCCACCCGATAAAGCTTAACCATCTTAATAGCCTGCTCCTGCACCTGAACAATTTCGATCACGCAGTCAGCAATCTTCAGACTCACACTCGCCTCCGGAATATCCTGCAATTCCTCCAGCAATAAACCATTCAGCGTCTTGGGGCCATCAATTGGCAGATTCAGATTCAGGCGTTTGTTCACATCGCGCAGTGAGGTTGTGCCTTCCAGCAGACACTCGCCCTGCTTGTCCCATCCGAATTGATCTGCACGCGATGCGCTGGGTGTGGAAGTAGTGAATTCACCCACCATCTCTTCGATAATGTCATCGAGCGTGACTAGGCCTTGCACCTCGCCATACTCATCTACAATCACGCCCAGCCGCTCCTGGTTTTCCTGAAAATACTGCAGCTGGGTGAACAAGTCCGTCTCTGGCGGAATGAAATACGGTGCACTCAAGAGTGCGCGGAAATGATCAACGGTGAGTTCATCCTCCTGATTCAACAGCGCCATCGCTTTACGCACATGCAGAATGCCGGCGATATCATTGACCTCGCCCTCATGCACGAGCAGTTTGTTGTGATAGCAGGTGGTGAGTTGATGCTTGATCTCATCCACAGGCACAGAGAGATTCAAAGATTCAATCTGTGCACGCGGTGTCATCACATCTTCAACCGTCACGCGTTCAAGATCGAACAAGTTGAGCAAAATACTCTTGTGCTTCACCGGAATGAAATTGCCACCTTCCAGCACCATAGAGCGCAACTCTTCGGGCGACAAACGCTGGTCACGCATCTCGCTACCGGTACGAATGCGCGTTAATTTCAGAATAAGGCGAACGAACAGATTCACAAACCAGATCACGGGTCGGCCGATCAGGATCAGCGGCTTGATCACCATCGATGCCGGCAACGCGATCCGCTCAGGATAGGTTGCGCCAATGACCTTAGGAGTGATCTCCGCAAACACAATCAGAAAAAATGCCACCACGGCTGTTGCGATAGTGAGTACTTCTTCATTATTGCCAAACGCAGCAATTGCAATCGACGTCACCAGCGCCGTCACCAGCGCATTGATGAGGGTATTGGCGATCAGGATCAGCGAGAGCATGCGATCGGTATGCTCCAGCAGCCAGAGTGTGGTTTTAGCGAGCCGAGAGCCGCGCCGCGCCAGGTGCTTCACTCGGTGGCGGTTGAGCGCCATCAGCGCGGTTTCAGAGATAGAAAAAAAAGCCGAGGTGCAGGTCAGGATGACCAGAGCAAGGAGTTGCACCCAAAGGGGTACGGAGTTCATGGGGGTCCGGGGGAGCGAATGTTAGGGGGAAGTATAGCTTTACCGCAGTGATACCCGCAAAAACGTAATGCCGGTCAGTTAAGTTAAAAATATTATCGAACTATTAAAAATTCGAGCCTCGCGGGATCTTCGCTTGCAGGGCGCGATAGGGCGAGCATGCGATTACCGTTTTGAGGAGGTAGACCGCATGCGCTCTGCTGGCCCGCCCTGTACTTTGGGATGACATTTGAGAAACTATTGGCCTCAATATCGTCTGAACCTGCATGTGATGACTGCTGCGTGGGCGGATCGTATGCGACCCGAATTCCCCACTCGATCCCGGCGAAAGCCGGGATCCAGAACCTATATCTGGCAACAAGCCCATCACATAAGGTTGCCAAAATACATAACACTACCAAACTGACAACAATAAACCCAGCAACCCACACCAAAAAACAATAACCCACAAAATTTTTAACCAATAGCTTGTCTATGTGAAAACTAGAAACAATCCGTAGCCCCTCTAATCAGTTAAGATGCTTCCGGTAAATATAAGCACCGGGACACACATGCACTGGTATCTCATCTACACCAAGCCCCGCCAGGAAAAGAGCGCACTCCAGAACCTGGAGCAGCAGGGCTACCAGTGCTACCTACCTCTCCTCCCCAAAGAAAAACTCCGCCAAGGTGCCGTCGCACTCACCGACGAGCCTTTGTTTCCGCGTTATCTTTTCATTAATCTCGCCCAAGACTTCATGGCCAAAAGTTGGAGTCCAATACGTTCTACCAAGGGCGTGAGCCGCTTGGTGCGCTTCGGTGCCGAACCCGCCAAGATTGATGACGCTCTCGTGGATCTGCTCAGAGCACATGAAGCTAGCGCGTTGGGCGAGCCTGAGCGGCTTTACAAAGTGGGCGAGCGCGTGCAGCTGACGCAGGGACCGTTTGCCGGAATTGAAGGGATCTACCAGATGGCTGATGGTGATAGACGGGTGATGGTGTTGATTGAGTTGATGAGTAAGAAAGTGGCGGTCCCCGTCCAGATGGGCGCGCTGCGCAAGGTGGGTTAGTTTTTTAGCATTACCTAGGCGTGGTGACTGAATCCGCAATAGCCCAACCAGTTCCGCGCAACCCAGAAGTTTTTCTTAAAGTCCTGAGGCTGTGGCAAAATTCAGCCCGTACTTGAGTCTGTGTAAGCGAGCCCGCAGCAACGGTTCAAGCTGGCTATCCCAATAACACAATCCAGCGCGCATGCCGATCGTCATACGGCACGGCGGTAGCATGGGCTCGAAATTTTTTTACGTTTGGCTGCCGCTAAACCTCCTTTTTTAGTAGCCTCAAAAATTTAGGCCTCTTAAATAAATTCAGCACAACGAAGCGCCCAATCAAAATCGCTTCCGACAGAGCGGGCTTGACCTAAACCCGGCTGCTCCTTAAAAAAGCCATCGATTTCACAGCAAATTGAATCTGCGACTCCCGATGTTGGCCGTGAGCTTAGTCCTATTTGCATTGAAGTTTCACGAAGCGTCTTGATCCAAACATTGTTAACTACCTCGCCTTTATTTTTCGCTTTTATTGGACGCTGTGCCTGAACGAAATATGTTGGTTCATGACTAACCTTATTCAGCCAGTCGTACTTTGTGGTGGCTCAGGATCGCGACTTTGGCCGCTTTCTCGTGCGGGATTTCCGAAGCAGTTTCTTTGCCTAACCGGCGAAGATAGCCTGTTCCAGCAAGCGGCTAAACGGTTAATGGATCTCGAAACCAAGGACATGCAGGTAGCGAATCCGCTGATCGTTACTGGCGAAGAGCACCGGTTTTTGGCAGCAGAGCAGCTCAGAGAATCTGGCATCGAATTGAGTGCTGCGCTTCTCGAACCCATAGGCCGCAACACTGCGCCAGCGTTGACCTTGGCGGCGATGGCTGCCCTGGAGTCTGGGAATGACCCAATTTTGGTTGTTGCGCCAGCAGATCAGACCGTAGCCAATGCGGCCGCCTTTACGCAAGCCATGCACGAGGGTATCCGTGAGGCGGCACGGGGCAGCATCGTGATTTTGGGTATTGCGCCCGACAGAGCGGAAACCGGGTACGGTTACATACAAGCCAAGTCGACTGCGGATGGTGCGGCACTTGAAGTGCTTCAATTTGTAGAAAAGCCTGACGCCACCACGGCGCAATCTTACTTAGATCAAGGTGATTACTACTGGAATGCTGGCATGTTTGTGCTCAAGGCATCGGTCTGGCTTAATGCGATTAGAGTTTTTCGGAAAGATATTGCTGACGCAACCGCTCTGGCGTGGGCAAAACGATCTTCAGACAACAAGGTAACGACTGCCTTCATTCGTCCCGGTAAAGAAGAGTTTTCTGCTATTCCCTCAGAGTCAATTGATTATGCTGTGATGGAAAAATGCCCTCAAAGCGAATTTCCCATCAAGATGGTTTCGCTAGATGCAGGTTGGAGTGATCTCGGTGCTTGGGATGCAGTTTGGAATGTTCTACCTAAAGACAATAACGGTAATGCGTATGTAGGCGATGTGATGACGACTAGTAGTCACAACACCCTAGTACATGCTTCCAGTCGGCTAGTAAGTTTAGTAGGTGTGACTGATCTGGTCGTTATAGAGACAGCAGACGCGGTGTTAGTGGCTGACAGAAACCGAAGCCAGGATGTCAAACATATCGTTACCCAACTACAGGGCTCTAAGAGAGAAGAGCACACACTCCATCGCAAGGTGCATCGTCCCTGGGGTTGGTATGACAGTATCGATGAGGGCGAGAGATTTAAAGTCAAGCGTATCCAGGTCAACCCAGGAGCGAGCCTAAGTCTGCAAAAGCATCATCATCGCGCTGAACATTGGGTGATCGTCAAAGGGACGGCGGAAATCACCAATGGCGACAAAACTATTCGCTTGGCGGAAGACCAATCCACCTACATTCCGCTAGGCGAAGTGCATAGGTTGGCGAACCCGGGCACTACATCGCTGGAGATTATTGAGGTGCAGTCAGGGATTTATCTGGGGGAAGACGACATCGTCCGCTTTGAAGATAACTACGGGCGAGATTCATAATGAACACTCAACCCAAAATCTACGTTGCTGGCCACAGGGGCATGGTGGGCTCGGCGATTATTCGCGCCCTGCAACAGGCGGGTCAAACTAACATTGCTACCCGAACGCATGCTGAACTCGATTTGACCGATCAAGTCGCTGTTCGGAGTTTTTTTGCGACGGAACAGCCAGATCAGGTTTACCTAGCAGCAGCAAAAGTCGGTGGCATCCATGCTAACGACACCTATCCGGCAGACTTCATCTACCAAAACTTGATGATCGAGACCAATGTGATTGAGGCTGCTTTCAGGAATGGCGTGAAACGACTTCTTTTTCTTGGCTCAAGTTGTATTTATCCACGCTTGGCAGCTCAGCCGATGGAAGAGTCTGCGCTTCTTACTGGCCTGCTTGAGCCAACCAACGAGCCTTATGCCATCGCTAAGATCGCTGGAATAAAACTCTGCGAAAGCTACAATCGCCAGTACGGGCAAAGCCATGGGGTGGACTACCGCAGTGTTATGCCAACCAACCTCTACGGAACCGGTGACAACTATCATCCGGAAAACTCCCACGTCATCCCGGCGCTGATTCGCCGTTTCCATCAGGCCAGGCTGCAAAATGTTCGCAGCGTAGCCATCTGGGGAACGGGCACTCCCAAGCGAGAATTCCTCTACGTCGATGACATGGCCGCTGCCAGTATGCACGTAATGAATCTACCCAAAACCGATTACGACAAACACACACAGCCCATGCTTAGTCATATCAATGTGGGCCAGGGGCATGACATCACCATCCGAGAATTAGCCGAAACTATTGCGAGAGTGATTGGATATTCGGGCGAAATAACGTTTGATCCCGATAAGCCCGACGGGGCTCCACGCAAGTTAATGGACAGTCGTCGTATCAACTCCCTCGGATGGCAGGCGCAGGTCGGCTTGGAAAAAGGTCTGGAAAAAGCTTATGAGGATTTTTTGAAAAATTACGGAGCTGAGCGTTGAAAGAGAGTCGAATCGAAGTGCAGTCCAAGGTTGCCCTCATCACTGGCATTACGGGCCAAGATGGGGCCTATCTCGCCGAATTCCTGCTCAATAAGGGTTACATAGTTCATGGTATCAAACGGCGTACATCGCTATTCAATACCGATCGCATCGACCATCTCTATCAAGATCGTCACGAACAGGGAGTTCGTTTCTTTCTGCACCACGGCGACATGACGGACAGCTCCAGCCTCATCCGTATCATCCAGCAAACGCAGCCAGACGAAATCTATAATCTTGCCGCGCAAAGCCATGTCGCGGTGAGTTTTGAGGAACCCGAGTACACCGCCAACTCTGATGCACTTGGGGTGCTGCGTCTTCTCGAGGCCATCCGCATACTGGGCCTTGAAAAGAAAACCCGTTTCTATCAAGCGAGTACCAGCGAACTCTATGGCTTGGTTCAGGAGACTCCCCAGAAAGAAACCACGCCCTTCTATCCACGCAGCCCCTACGCTGTGGCCAAGCTCTATGGTTACTGGATTGTCGTCAACTACCGGGAGGCCTACGGCATCTACGCCTGCAATGGGATATTGTTCAACCACGAAAGCCCCATCCGCGGCGAGACCTTCGTTACCCGCAAGATCACTAGGGCACTCGCCCGGATCAAGCTCGGCCTGCAGAATTGTCTATATCTCGGCAACCTCGATGCCAAGCGTGACTGGGGTCATGCAAAGGACTACGTCGAGATGCAGTGGCTCATGCTTCAACAAGAGAAACCCGAAGATTTCGTCATCGCCACCGGCGTGCAATATAGCGTGCGCGACTTCGTCAGCGCGGCCGCCAAGGATCTGGGCATGGAAATCCGCTGGGAAGGCGAAGGTGCAGATGAGAAGGGGCACTGGAGAACAATGGAAGGTGAGCGCCTTGTCGTCTCTGTCGATCCGCGTTATTTCCGTCCCACCGAGGTCGAGACTCTGCTAGGCGATCCTTCAAAAGCCAAATCAAAGTTAGGCTGGACGCCCAGAATCACCTTTAACGAACTGGTGGCCGAGATGGTGCGCGAGGATCTCAAATCCGCAGAGCGTGACGAACTTATCAAGAAGCATGGTTATAAGGCCATGGATTACCACGAATGATTGATCTATGGAGCGCATATTGCTCGATTGAACGACAGCGATGCTTCCAATAATTTTAACGGACTATTTTTGGAAGATATTAATATGACAATAATCTCTGGAAATACTGTTGTTGCCGTGATCGGACTTGGTTACGTTGGCCTGCCCCTCGCCGCCGAGTTCGGCAAGAAATACCGTACGATTGGTTATGACCTTTCCGAGGCCAAGATCGCCAACTACAAGAACTATTGCGATCCTACCGGCGAGGTCAGCACCGAAGATCTTAAGGCGGCCATCAAGCTGACGGTTTCAACCGACCCCGCCACCATCGGCGAGGCGGATGTTATCGTGGTGGCCGTGCCTACCCCGGTAGACGAGGCCCACATCCCGGACTTTTCCCCTCTCGTCGGCTCTAGTGCGACGGTTGGCAAGCACATGAAGAAGGGGGCTATCGTGGTCTACGAGTCCACGGTCTATCCCGGTGCCACAGAGGAGGTGTGTATTCCATTGCTGGAAAAGCATTCCGGGATGAAGTGGATGCAGGATTTCCACATCGGCTACTCACCTGAGCGGGTAAATCCGGGAGACAAGGAACGAACCATCACTCGGATCGTGAAAGTGGTCTCCGGTGATGACGAACCCACCCTGAAGGCCGTCGGTGATCTCTACGAGTCAGTCATCACGGCTGGGGTGCACCGAGCCACTTCCATCAAGGTAGCTGAGGCTGCCAAGGTGATCGAGAACACCCAGCGCGACCTCAATATCGCTCTCATGAACGAGTTGGCGCTGATCTTCGATCGCATTGGCATCGACACCCTCGAAGTCCTCCAGGCCGCTGGTACCAAGTGGAACTTCCTGCCCTTCCGCCCCGGATTGGTAGGCGGTCACTGCATTGGTGTCGACCCCTATTACCTGACCTACAAGGCCGAGATGCTGGGTTACCACCCCCAGGTCATACTGGCCGGACGACGAATCAACGACGGCATGGCAGCCTGGGTGGCGCAGCAGACCGTGAAGGCAATTATCAACAACGGCAGTGCGGTAAAGGGAGCCAAGGTCATAGTCCTCGGCCTCACCTTCAAAGAAGACTGCCCGGACCTGCGCAACTCCAAGGTGGCGGATCTGGTCAAGGAGCTCCAGTCATTTGGCTGCGACGTCGCTGTGCACGACCCCATTGCCGAGAACCACGAGGCCGAACACGAATACGGCATCAGCCTGACCCCTTGGGACAAGTTGCCTGCACAGGCCAACGCTATCGTCGCTGCCGTATCACACCGGCAATACAAGGAGATTCCCTTGGCCGATATTCTCGTCAAGCTCAAGAAGGGTGGTGTCTTCACCGACGTGAAGTCGGCCTACGATCCGGCTGCCATCCGCGCTTCCGGCGCCACCCTTTGGCGGATGTAATAACAAGGTGGGCTGTTCCATGACCGCATATAACGACCTCCTCGGCAAACTGCACGGCAGACCAAAGACCTGGCTCGTCACCGGCGTGGCGGGCTTCATCGGTTGCAACTTGCTGGAACGTCTGCTCATACTGGACCAGCACGTGGTTGGTCTAGATAATTTCACCACTGGCCACCGCCACAACTTAGAACAGATCCGCGCAGCGGTGACGCCTGAACAGTGGGGGCGTTTCTCCCTCATCGAAGGGGATATCCGCAACCTTGACGATTGCAAAGAGGCCTGTGCCGGCGTCGATTACGTCCTGCACCAGGCAGCACTGGGCTCGGTGCCACGCTCCCTGAAAGACCCGATCGCCACCAACCAGTCCAACATCGACGGCTTCCTCAACATGCTGGTGGCGGCGCGTGATGCGAAAGTGGCCCGTTTCGTCTATGCCTCATCTAGTTCCACCTATGGCGACCATCCCGGCCTGCCCAAGGTGGAAGACCGCATCGGCAAGCCATTGTCACCCTACGCGGTGACCAAGCTGGTTAACGAGCATTACGCCGATGTGTTCGCCCGAGCCTATGGCTTCAAGACTATCGGCCTGCGGTACTTCAACATTTTCGGCGCGCATCAGGACCCCAATGGCGCCTATGCGGCCGTGGTGCCCAAATGGACGGCGGCGATGATCGCCAATGAGCCGGTATGGATCAACGGCGATGGCGAGACAAGCCGCGATTTTTGCTACATTGCAAACACCGTTCAGGCCAACCTGCTGGCGGCCGCGGTGGAAAACGACGAGGCTACCAACCAAGTCTACAATGTGGCCGTTGGCGATCGTACCACCCTGAACGACCTCTTCGACGCTATTCGCGCCACCCTGGAACACCGTTTCCCGCATTTGAAGCACTTCAAGGCTCAATATCGAGATTTTCGTGCTGGCGACGTGCGGCACTCCCTCGCAGACATCACTAAGGCCCGCGCTCTTTTGGGCTATGAGCCGAGTCACCGTATCCGGGAAGGACTGGTTGAGGCTATGGATTGGTACGTCAGTAATATCCCCACAGCGTCGGGCAGCGAGGTTGAATTGTGACGGACGAAATTCGCGTCATCGAGCGGCAAAAGCATTTCGGCTTCGGGATCATGGAAGCCGCAAGTCGCATGGAACTACTCGTGATGCTCTCACAGCGTCAGATTGCATCCCGCTATCGCCAAATGTTGCTGGGAGTGTTTTGGGCCGCATTGGAGCCGCTAGGCCAGTTGCTTATGCTCACCCTGGTATTCGGCTTTCTGCTCAAGGTCGACACCGGAGGTTACCCCTACCCATTGTTTGCATTCGCTGGATTAACTGCTTGGTGGCTGTTTAGCCGCAACTTGCTGGCAGTGGCCGGTTGCCTGCAGGACAACATGGGGCTCATATCCAAAGTCTATTTCCCTCGTTTGATACTTGGCCTAGCCGCTAGTGTGAAGGAAATATTCGATATTGCCATCATGCTAGTTCTGTTGCTTGTAGTAGCGGTTGTCTATGGCTACATCCCCGGAGCCAAGGTTGTGGTGTTGATCCCGCTACTGTTGTTTGCAGGCTTGCTCAGTTTAGGCCTTGGGTTGTGGTTGGCCAGCCTGATGGTCCGCTTCCGTGATGTTCGCCCCATGCTTGGACTCATCTTGCAGGCTGGTATGTACGCAAGCCCTATCCTTTACTCCCCTGCGTTGGTTCCTGAGCGGCTTCAGTTCTATTACCAACTTAACCCGATGTACTGGGTGATTGAACTCTCGCGCTGGGGGCTACTGGATAAGGCTGTGTCGATCACACCATCGTTCTACTGGTCTTTGTTGCTTTCCATTGGGGTCATAGCCAGCGGCTTGCTGGTGTTCTCCGCCACAGAAAAAATGGCTGTCGATGTCCAATAACGATAATTTTTCCGTTCGTGTCGAAGGGTTAAGCAAGCGCTACGTGGTACCTCATCGCGATGAGTCAAGAGGAAAGATGGGAAGAATTGCCGCTCACATGCGAGAGTTTTTTCCATTCATGGGGCGTGACGAGACTGACTATTTTTGGTCCTTGCGTGATGTCTCCTTCGAGGTAAAGCCCGGGGAGATACTGGGCATTCTCGGCCGCAATGGTTCTGGCAAGAGCACTTTGCTGAAAATCCTTTCCGGTGTGACGCAACCGACCACTGGCCGGGCCGAACTGCGAGGACGCGTTGGGTCTTTGCTGGAGGTGGGCACCGGTTTTCATCCGGACCTGACCGGTAGAGAAAACGTGTTCATGTCCGGTGTGCTGTTGGGCCTGAGTCGAAAAGAGATTGCCGCCAAGTTTGACGAGATTGTCGACTTTTCGGGTATTGAGCAGTTCATCGATGTGCCCGTCAAACGCTACTCCAGCGGCATGTATGTCCGCCTAGCCTACGCCGTCGCATCCCTGCTGCGCTCGGATATCTTGATACTTGATGAAGTAATGGCCGTTGGTGATGCTGCGTTTCTGGAGAAAAGCCAGAAGAACATCGAAAAAATCGCTAATGATGGCCGTACGATTCTTTTCGTCAGCCACAACATCCATGCCATCCGCAGCCTGTGTCATACAGGCATGCTTTTGTCCAAGGGGCAAAAGGTGATGCAAGGGGAAATTGAGGATGTGGTCTCTTTCTACATGCGCCAGTTACATGGCTTGGGCGAGAAATCGCAATCAGATATTTCGGATCGTGCGCCCCTGGTGAACCTCGAAAAAGCAGATGGATGGGATGGTGAAAGGCCACACACTATCTTGCAGTGGGTAGAGACCTGCGATGGAGACGGCAAGCCAACTAGAGTGTTCAAAACGGGGGACTCAATATCTATCCGAATCGGATACAAGCTCGATCAAGAGGTGGATAGGAGTTACTTTACGGTCTTCTTTATTGATGGCCTGGGCGATCGCGTACAAGTCATGTACAGCTTGCATGATGATGGAGAGATTGAACTCGGGACAAGTGGAGTTATCGAATGCAGAATTAACGACTTGCGCCTTGTCAGCGGCGAATACAGTATGACGCTTGATTTTGGGCGCGTGGATCATGGGCATCTTAAGTCGATTGACTGGGTACCAGATGCTACTCAGATGCGCGTTGATCTTGGGGACTATCTTGGCCCACTGGGGTTGAGGCCGAATCAGGGGATTTTGGCACAACGTACTAAATGGCAGTTACTGGAAAAGTGTATGAGTTACAAAAATAATGAAGTCAAGAATTGAGTCTCGAAGAGACATCGATGTAGATATATGGAATTCACTGATTGATCGGTCTGACGACGGATGGTTTTTCCATAGATATGAATTCCAGGAGGCGCTTGCAACTTGGCCGGCATACGAAGACCGTAGTTTTGCAATTGTTTCAGATCAAGTCCCGTACGATATTTTGGCACTCCAGCCGTGCCATGTACGTGGTAACGAGGTGTTGGAGTCGTATGGTGGAATAGTTTGCAGTCCTGTGCTTGGACCACGTCAGCGTCGTGAGGTAATAAAACTAGCCTACGATACTCTCTTTGAATTTGCAGCAAAATATTCCTTGCGTCGTTTGGACGTGCGTCTATCTCCCATGGCACCGTCGCTACTTGGCTCATCATGTCCTCGGATTAATCCGTTGGTACATCACGGCCTAGATAATCGACCATCACAAACTTATATTATTAATCTGCAGTGTTCAGAAGAGGAGTTGTGGAGCCGACTTCATCAAAACTGTAGAACACATATCCGTAAGGCTGAGCGCGAAGGGTGCACGGTTAGGTTAGCATCACCGACGCTTTCTGACCTCGAACGCTACTACGAACTGCACTGTGAGACCTACCTGCGTACTGGTGTGCGCCCGCACCCTAGGGAATATTTTTCATCGATTTGGCAGCACTTCGTACAGAGTGGTATGGCCGTCATCTTCTTTGCGGAGCGAGATGGCGTAGTAATTGCGGCTGACAATGAAATCTTTTATAAACGCGCAATGAGCGGCTGGACGGCGGCTGGAAATACTTTAGCGGCATCGCTAGGCGCTAACAACCTATTGCATTGGCGGGCAATGCAATGGGCACTTAGGAACGGTGGATTTTGGTACGAAAGCGGGGAGGCATTTCCTGGGGCTCGTCAGGGTAAATCGAAAGGACTTAATGACTTTAAAAGAAGTTTTGGTGGGGAGTTATACCCTATTTATAGAGGAGGCTATGACTTTCCAGTGCTGGCAAAAGAGTTGCCAGTACCTGTTGCAGCTAGCGTCACATCAAGACTCTCTTTAAGAATAGTCAAATCTTTTAAGCGTTATTTTCTTTAATCCTAATATGGGAAAGGGCACAGTTTATCCGTTTATCCTAAAGTTCCTGCTAAAGCATTTGAGGGCTAATGCAAGGCTTTTGGAGACGGGTTGCGGTGCCGGTTTGTATCGAGGACCATTGTCACGAGCCGGGGTTCAATATATTGGAACAGATGTAATAAATGATCATTATCAAAGTCCAGGTGACGTTGACGTTTATTGTAGTGCCAATTATCTACCCTTTGCTAATGAGAGTTTTGATCTTGTTTTCAATCAAGGAGCTATCGACTATATGCCCCAACCCGAGAATGTGTTAGCGGAGGCGTGGCGAGTCCTTAAACCGGGAGGAGTATTTTTGATTTTTACGTATGAGCACCGAGTCTTGCTGGAAATACATGCTAACTGCTTGAAATCAAAACGTGAATGGGAGCGTACGCATTGGGTTTTCGAAAGTTCTGAAATGATTGATATGCTTAGAGCTGCTGGCTTTCAATCTCGAGAGGTCTCTGGTCAGCTAGATACTTGGCGACCTAAGGGAGCTCTAAATCTGGCAAAAGCTATCTTATCTGGATCGTTGGCTAAAACTCGGTTAGCTAACTCACATTGGCGGGTTTTTCTTGGAAAGAAAAAGAAATTTGGTTTGTTATGGCCATAAATTTATCCCAGCTATTTCAAAGCAAGGCTACCATCTAAACGATTTTTCGTCTCACTGAGCAATCGCTGACTGGGAGGATAAAAATTGCTTATGGATATTCACATAATCTGGGCGAATTTTTAACTGATTTATCAATATTAAGTCAATTTCAATGCTTGAATTCATTAAACCAATTTGGAGTAATCTATCGATCTGCAAGGATAGAATCCTTAGCGCCTATTCGAGAGATGGTAAAAGTTGGATTCGTGATTCAGGGATTAGGATAGATGTGAGCCGTACACCTGAATTTTGCGAGGATATGGTTTACGGGTGCTGGGTAGGCGAGGATGGCACGGGCTATAGAATGATTTATCAAGGGTCAAAGTTCAATGACGGTATATGGAGTTCAAGCCTGATCGAGAGACGGTCAGTGGACGGCTTGAACTGGTGTGCTGGCCAGCCAACGGGGGTGCAGTCTTCAAGTCACCCCCTGTGTATGAGACGTGTTCAGTCCCCAACCCTGTGTAACATAAATGAATCATACATTCTTTACTTTTCGGGTACTGATGCTAATGGTGTTACGCGCATCCTCGCTGCGGAGCAAAATTCTGGTGGTGCATGGACTGTGTGTAATGATCCTATGTTAATTCCTGAGCAATTCCTTTCTAGAGAAGATCAAAAAATAACAGGCCTTATGGATCCCTCTGTGGTTGCGACTGGTGATGGTAGATGGCGAATGTATCTGTCTGCATCATTAAATGGAAGTTCATTTTTGCACATCATTGTGAGTGCCTTATCTGGAGATGGTCGTTGCTGGTTTCCTGATCCAGGCGTTCGGGTGGCGAATAATTTCAATGGGCGGAAAGAGACTGCCAACAATCCTACTGTAGTTCGTTTGGGTTCGGGCTATCGAATGTGGTTTCGTGGTTCGGATATTATGCCCCTTAATAGTCACATCTATTTTGCTGACTCGATGGATGGTCTGGAATGGGAGGTGAAGGGTCTTGCCTTGAAATTGAGGCGCTGGCACCCCTATGAACGTCATGGTATCGGATTTCCTTTTGTGTTGAAAAAACATGACGATACGCTACGTATGTATTACACGGCATACTGGGGAAACTGGCGCTGTGGGGAAACTGTAAAGAATTATGAGTCAAGCTACTTGTCAAGAAATACCAACGTCAGAAATGGAGTGGGTTGACCGAAAATCAACTGAGTAGTTTTCATCGAAAAGCGGGTGACTGGAGCTAATCTTTTGAGATGCATTCACACCAAAGGTCAATATTCACGTTGAATTAGGCTTAAGATAACTGATGATCGGGTTGGGCGTTATTCGTTTTGTACTCGCCATGATGGTTCTAATGAACCACCTATGGTTGCCGACAGCCAACATCATTGGGGCGCACGCTGTTACCGGCTTCTACATTGTTAGTGGTTATTTGATGACCAAAGTCATCAATGAAGTTTATGTGGGTGATGGTGGGATACTACGATATTTGGCAAACCGTGCACTAAGAATATATCCGATGTACCTGTTGGTGTTGCTGACTTCATTGGCTTTTGTTGCAATCTGGCCGAATTATTTTCAGGTTTACAGTCTCATTCGCATCCCTATAGGTGGTGCAGAGTGGTTTTCCAACTTGTCGCTTTGGCGGCTCACTGACTCGCCAACCATAATAATCCCGCCAGCATGGTCGCTTTATGTTGAGGTATTTTTTTATTTAGTGATCGCCTTCATTGGAGGGTCCCGGGGCATGGTCGTGCTGTGGTTTTTGGCCAGCCTTTTGTACACAGCCTGGATGGTTGCCAACGGTTATTCATTTGCTGATCGTTACTATCCACTAGGAGCGGCATCGTTATTCTTTTCGACTGGAGCCATTATTTATTTTCTGGCCAAAGAAGGGCGCCAATATTTCTTTGATTTGTTTTCAGCGCCGATCATTTATGGCTTGCTTGCACTGTTTGTAATTTTTCCAGTTGCGATTGGAGAGTTGTGCGGGGGGCGGCATTGGTTGGGTTATTACGGCGCAAGCGCCTTATTCGCGATTTTATTTACTGCATTGGTTGCAAAAAATCAGCTTAGTGGTGGACGGATTGATGAATTCTTGGGGGGCTTGGCATACCCAGTGTTTCTGACACATTTTTTTGCTGCGGGCTTAGTGAATCTATTAACCGGCAACCGCTTTTCGGTAACAGGCCACGCCAACTTCATTTTGGCAACTCTGGTCTGTTTGTCGATATCAATAGCCTGCGTTAAATGGACAGATCCTTTTATAGAGAGGATCAGAAATCAGGTGCGAGGGCATAAAGCTTAAAGTAAATGGATGCCAATATTGACCATTCGGCTAGACAGGCGCTTGAGGCCTATCTCACAAAGTTGTACACAGGTGTTTTTACTTCCGAGGCCATTTCGGCCCATCTGGAAAACCACATCGGTTTTGCCTTTGCTGAATACGCAACTCAGGTAGTACAGCCACGATTGCAAAAAGGTGCGAAGGTTCTCGATGTCGGAAGCGGCTTTGGCAGTTGCGTGCTTGCTGCGCGCAATGCGGGCCTTGATGCGGTCGGGGTCGAAATCGCTCCGTTCGAGGTCGAGTTCGCGCGCAGTCGTCTGCATAAGGTGCGGCCGCAAGACGACCCCAATGCAGTCTATCTTTGTGGGGATGCGCGCAAGCTCAATTTTGCCCCTGAGTCCTTTGATGCTGTGACATTCTGGAATGTAATTGAACATATCGAGCATTGGGATTCGGTGATGGATGCCGCCGCGAAATACCTGAAGCCAGGCGGGATCGTCTTTATCATCTGCCCAAACTACATGGCCTGGCGCGATGAGGCTCATTACCACGTGCCCTGGAAACCAGCCCCATTGCTACCAAGAGCAAAGGCTGTTCAGTACCTTCAGTCATTGGGGCGTGACCCCAGATTTTTTGCTGAATCAATCTTTTACCGCACAAATTGGGAAGTGTTGGGGAGGCTGCACAATCTAGGTTTTGATCTTATGGAACTGGGGACTCTTGAGAAAAGAACCCTTACTCCCAGCCGGTTGCTTCCTATTCTGTTTTCACCGCTTAATCATTTTCGGTTTTTCAATCCATTTCGGCATTCCGTTGAGGTTGCCGCTCGCAAACCGTTCGGAAGTCTCGCTTGAATCGCCTTTTAGTTATTGTCCCCGATCGCATTAGTGAAATTCTAGCTAAGGGAGAATATCAGCCGTGCTACTACAACCCTGGTGAGGTGTTTGTAGAGGTGCATATTCTCATGACCAATGATGACCGTCCGTCATTGGCAGACCTCCAGCGTACCGTGGGGAGTGCAAGTCTGTTTGTGCACAATTATCCCGATAATCTAAATCTGGTTAGTTGTCGCCCGGCGTGGTTGCGAAATATTCGCCTGCGGAAATGGGCAAAGGGCGGTGTTGACATTGCTCGGTCAATCAAGCCCGATCTCATTCGTTGTCATGGGTCGGATTGGAATACCTATCTCGCGAGCCGCATAAAGGCTGAGTTGGGAATCCCCTACGTCGCGAGCTTGCACATCAATCCGGATATCAATTCGGTGCGGCGTATCGTGAAACCACACCTCACAAGCGAAGAGCAACGCTTTAACGCGTTTTATGAGTATGTTGAGCGTTCCGGGTTGTGGAACGCGGATCTAGTCATGCCCGTCTACAGACCCATCGTGCCTTACCTCGAGCGTTTGGGCGTGGAGCGGGTCGAGGTTTGCTACAACGTGCTTAACAACAAGCACTTGCGAGTCAAGAGCGACTATGGCCTACATAGCCCTGCTCGCATTATCTACGTCGGGCGGCTCTTCGAAGATAAGAACCCGCACAACATCATGCGGGCGTTGGTCAGGTTGCCCGGTGTAGTCTTCACCATCGTGGGTGATGGCCCTATCCGACCTCGATTGGAACAGCTCGCCGTCGATCTGTGTATCGCTGACCGAGTGGTCTTTCGTCCGGCGGTGGCCAACGATGAGCTTTGCGAGTTGCTGGTAGAGCAGGATATCTTTGCCGTTCACACTGAGTATTGGGAAATCAGCAAATCTGTATTGGAGGCCTTGCTGACGGGGCTGCCGATCGTCATCAACAGGCGCTTGGGTGAGCCTGTGCCGGAACTTGAAGGTGACTTCGTTCGTATGGTCGAGAATACCGAAGAAGCCTACTTCAAGGCACTGCATCAATTGCTGACGGATCATGTGGGGCGCGCCGCACTCGGCCAGCGTGCGCTGGCACATGCGTTGGCCAATTGGCACCCGACAATCACCGAGGCGCGTTACGCGGCCATTTATCGTTCGTTTTTGGAACAAAGGCCGGGATGACGATGGATGTTTCAGCGTTCCGCTGTCCTGCGTGCCATGCCTCGCCGTTGCAGGCTCAAGATTCCTTAACTTGTTCGACATGCGCACGTAGTTATCAGATTGAAGGCGATGTGCCTTTTCTGGTTCCAGATCCCAGCTGCCATGAGGATGCCATGGCTCAGGCCCGGCAGGTGAATCCAGAGTGGTATCGTGAAGAGCAGCCGCCGGAAGCGGTCAGCCCTTGGCGCCATCACCTTAAAAAGCGGCGACTATATGTCAGTGCCTCCATCCGTCGGGAACTACAACGCCGCGGGTGTGAGCGAGCGGCCCGGCTGCTGGACTTGGGGTGCGGCGACGGTACCAACCTGGTCTGGCTGCGTGAACTCACTGAGTCGCTTTACGGCAGCGACTACAATGCCATCCGACTGGCGCGTGCGCGTGCGCGCATGCCTGATGCGACACTGTTTCTCGGCGACATTCTCGACTATCCTGTTGTCGATGGCTTCTTTGAGGTGGTGTACTTCAACCACGTCATCGAACACATTGCGGACGACGAAGCGGCGCTGGCCACAGCCTATCGAATCCTGGCGCCCGGCGGCCTACTTGTTCTGGGCACCCCCAATGAAGGAGCGTGGTGGTGGCAGTTGGCCTACAAGCGTGCACCCGAAATCCGTAAGACGACCGATCACGTTCACTTCTACACGGCTGAAACCATAGGCCGGAAGCTGAAGCACGCGGGCTTCCAAGTATTTGAAGTGAAACACATGGGTTGGGGGCCGCCCGACTGGCATCTTGACGGTCGGTGGCGACAGCACAAATGGTTGGACGACCTCTTCGAGCGGGTTGGCCGTGTCTTGCTGCCGCGCCAGGCATCGTCGCTCTACCTGCTGGCCACTAAATAGGTCTTTTCATACGATTATGTTGACTCCTTTGCTTGAATCATCGCAGCCCCAGCTTGAAGGCCGCTTGCTTGTTGTGCTCTGCAGCTACCGCGGCGGCATCGGCAATCCGCCAGCGTTTTCCTTTGCCAGCCTTGTGCCCCGGCTTGGCCCTATCGCCAGGTTGCTGGATCGGCTGAGCCTGCTTTCTCTGCGTCAGTTCATCGCGTCCAATCGCGACCACTTTGCCAATGTGCGGACCGTTGGATATCAGGTGGGCTTGCTCAAGGACGCCCTGCGCCAAGGCTCGCCAGTTGACGTGACGATCCGGGTAGACGAGGTTCTGGCTCAGGATGCCGCCTGTGAGCAACTCGCATCTTTCGGGCAGGTTGAGGTGCGGACGGCTGGCGACTTGCTCGATGCGAACGAGACCGCTGACAGCATGCTCCTGATTTACCCAGACGCGCTGGGCCTTGGTTGGGCGAGCCTCGAGTCGCGCCTACCCAGTGGGCGAGTTTATGTAGTAAATGGCCGGCGTCGCATTTTTTCACTCGATGCCAGTACATCCAGAAAACTGCGTTGGCGCCGTCTGCTGGCGAGCACCCGGGTGACCGAGTTGCTGGCCACCCTAGCCATCGTGCCCCTGGCAGCGGGACTCGCAGCTTGGGATGCATTGCGTGGCAAGTCTTGAGATCGATGAAACATGATTGACAACAAACAGCACGACAAGAAAAAAGCCATTCGCGACTGGTGGGCCGATGCCCCGATGACCTATGCTGAGGATCATGGCCATGTGGAATACCGTCTGCCTGATGGGCACATGGAGCGTGTCGAGATTGGGACACGGCGCTTTTATGAACTGGCCGATTCCGTATTTTTCCGCTGGAATGAACCTTTGCACGATGACACCGGCAAGTTCGGTCGCATCTTCGACTACGAGCGATTTCGCGGTAAGAAGGTCCTCGAGATCGGCTGTGGTTTGGGCTGCATGGCCAGCCAGTGGGCTTTGCATGGCGCCGATATAACCGCCATAGACCTCAACCCGGTGGCGATTGAAAAAACCATTCGGCGCTTCGAGCTGTTTGGCCTTAGGGCCGATATTCGCGAAGTCGATGCCGAGACGTTACCGTTCGCAGACGCAACCTTCGATTTCGTCTATTCATGGGGCGTCATCCACCACACCCCGGGCATTCAGCAAGCAGCCCGCGAAATGTTCCGTGTGCTGAAGCCGGGCGGGCGCCTTGCTCTAATGCTCTACAACCGCAATTCGGTACTGTACAAATACTTCGTGGCCTATCAGGAAGGGTTCGTCAATCTCGAGCGTCAATTCCTAGATGAGTTGGGGCTGGCCAGCCGTTACGGGGATGGCGGGCGTCAGGAGGGCAATCCGCATACTTGGCCGGTGACGCATGAGGAAGTGCGGCGAGATCTGCTTCCGATGTGTGAGAACGTCTCTATCAAAGTGCTGGGCACCGATGTGCCGGAGGCACTGAATACTTGGTTCCCGAGGTTGGGGCAGCGGTTGCCCCTGTCTTGGCGCAAGGCCCTGGCACGGCGCTGGGGGTGGAGCCTGTGGATCACTGCGGACAAGGCGGCATGATGGGCGCGCTTGCCTTGCTGCGGCAGATGTTGCGTCCGCTACGCAGTCGCGGGTCCGCAACTTCGGAGACACCATCTCTCCAACGACATGAGGGCTACATCGCCGCCGCGCGCAAGCTTGGCCTAGATCGGCCCTATCTGTTCCTGTCGTTTGATTGTGATACCGATCTCGACGCCGCTGCTGCGGAAGATGTGCATGCTTTCCTAGAGTCGCTGGGTATCAAGGCCACCTATGCCGTACCCGGGGCGCAACTATTGAAATCTCCCGAGCCCTATCGGCGTTTGGCCCAGCGGGGAGCGGAATTTATGAACCATGGCGGTCTCCCCCACGCCGAATGGAATGGTGATCAGTGGGTTGGCATCACTTTCTATGATTCGATGTCGCCGGAGGAGGCCGAGGCTGATATCCTGCGCGGCCATGAAATTGTTACCGAGGTAATCGGCATTGCGCCGGTCGGTTTCCGGGCGCCGCATTTCGGTTGCTATCAGAAGCCGGAGCAGGTTGACCTGATGCACCGCGTTGCAGCCAACATTGGCTATCGTTATTGCTCTACGACCATCCCATCATTCGGTCTGAGATCCGGACCCGCTTATGAGACGCATGGCTTGGTCGAGATTCCATGCTTTGGCTCAGCCCGCAATCCGGAAACCATTCTCGATTCCTGGACCTATCTGACAGATCGCAAGAATTACACCCTTGGTAATCAGTATCTGGAGCTGATGTCCGAGACGATTGATTTTTTCTTGAAGCAGAAGCTGCCGGCGGTATTTACCTGGTACGCGGATCCATGCCATGTGTTGAATCAGCCGCCCTTCATGCGGGCGATGGAACGCTTAGCTAAAGCGGGCGTGGTGTCGGTTGCGGGGGTGGAGTTGGCCTTGATGGCGTCAAAGAATAACAAGCACCTCTAACGCAAGGGCTTATGCATGGGTATTAGAACTTTTCTCAGACGAATCATTGGGGCGCAAGGCTCATCCCCAATGGTTGACCAGCAGGTACGAGACATGCAGTACTCCATCGAGTATCTGTCGCTGGAGGTGAGTCGCCTGCGATCTTTGGTTAGATATTTGAGTGCCGATGTCATCAATAATCTGCCGATTACCTATCGGACGCGTGAAAGTTTTGATTATCAATGGCGGGATAGCCCAGACGGCAATTGGACAGAGACGCGGCCTGAGCTGAAATTGCGTGAACCGAACTTGGTTCTCGAATATACCAAGCTGCCCAAAGATTGGTTTCCCGGCAAACGGGTATTGGATGCGGGTTGCGGCTCCGGCCGTTTTTCCTGGGCAATGGCCTCATTGGGGGCGATGGTCTATGCCGTTGATCAATCCGAGGCGGGGGTGTTCCATACCCAGCGTGCCTGCGCCGAATTCAGGGGAGTAACTGTGCTTCAGCATGACCTGACGCAACCCGTACCGCTTGAGGCTGAGTTTGACTTGGTCTGGTCGCACGGCGTACTGCATCACACTGGCAATACCTTCGGCGCATTCTCGAACGTCGCCCGCCTGGTCAAGCCAGGTGGCCACATCTTCATGATGCTCTACGGCGAGCCGACTGGACGTGATCCTGGTGAATTCGCCTACTATGCAGAGGTAGAAAAGCTTCGGCGGGCAACTTGCACCATGTCCTTTTCGGAGCGGTATGAGTTTCTTCACAGATTGAAGGGGGAAGATGTCGGTGGTTGGTTCGATGCGGTGAGCCCGACCATCAACGATACTTACTCATGGTACGAAATCGAGTTGTGGCTGCAACAAAGTGGCTTTGAAGATATTCAACGCACCATAAATGCCAGCAGCCATTACGTCATTGCTCGTCGCCGCAATAATCATTCGTAACGCAAACAGATGTGCGGTTTTGCAGGGTGGTTTCGCATCAGTGTTGAGGATACGCAGCGGGCACCATTGCTGGCGAAAATGTGCTCGGTGATCGCCCATCGCGGCCCGGACGATCATGGAGTCTACACAGATGAGCATGTTGGGCTGGGCTTCCAGCGTCTGAGCATTGTTGACCTTGCGAGTGGTCATCAGCCGATGACCTCGGGTGACGGTCGAGTTGTCATCAGCTTCAACGGCGAGATTTTTAATCACGCGGCACTGCGCAGCGAACTGGTCCGCAGTGGTGAAAGCTTTCGAACACGTTCTGATACGGAAGTTATCCTCAAGCTCTATCAAACTGCCGGCATTGAAAGCATTGCGCGGTTGAATGGCATGTTTGCCATCGCCATCTGGGACAGGAAGCAGGGCGTTTTGCACCTCGTGCGCGACCGTCTTGGGGTCAAGCCACTCTACTATGCCCACGTGGGTGGCGCCCTAGTGTTTGGTTCCGAGATCAAGGCAATCCTGGCGTCCGGACTGATCGGACGCTCCATCCGTCGACAAGCCGTTTGGGATTACCTGACCTTTCGCTATGTCCCCGGGCCGCAGACCATCTGGGATGGAATCTTCAAGCTGCCACCGGCCCACCGCCTGGAATTTCGTCTTTGCGATAACGCTCCGAAGGTGAGCCGTTGGTGGGACATGCTCATGGCGCCGCCAGCTGCTGAAAAAAGCATTAACGAATACGACGAAGAATTCCGTGACCTGTTCGAGGATGCTGTCCGCCTGCGCCTGCAGGCCGATGTTCCAGTGGGAATCACCCTGAGCGGCGGCCTCGACTCGAGCGCCGTGGTTGCGGCGGCAGCCTCGCCCTCGTTGCATACTTTTTCAGTGGCATTCGCCGATGCCCCGGATACCAATGAACTGGCCTATGCTAGGTTGGTGTCGAAGGCGTTCTCGACCCAGCACCGCGAAGTCATCATCGACGAGAAAGACTTTCTCGACTTCCTGCCTGATTTCGTCTGGCATACGGATGAACCGCTGGCTGACTTGGCCTCTGTGCCGCTCTACTATGTTTCCCGTTTGGCTCGTCAGGAGGTGAAGGTCGTGCTTTCCGGCGAAGGGGCGGACGAGATTTTCGCAGGTTATGACTTCGACCGTTGGGCCAGATTGTGGGATCAGGTGACGGTGGCGCGTGCTGAACGTCAGCGCGGCGCAGGGCTGCTTTCCCGCTTGGCGGCGCCGTTTTCTGCACGAGCGCGCGAATTGGAGACGCTAGCGGCCACCGTGACGGATCAACGACAGGTGGTGGTGCCGATCTCTATGACTAACCTCTGGTCCTCTGCGGAAAAGCGCGAGATGCTCTCATCCGCCGAAAGCTGGCCAGATAGCCTGGATGTTGTCCGCAACCATATGGTGCGGCTAGACGATAGCGAACCGTTGAACCAGGTGCTCTATTCCTACTGCCAGGATTGGCTGGTCGAGGATTTGCTGATGAAGGCGGATCGGATGTCCATGGCCAATTCTCTCGAGTTGCGCACCCCGTTTCTCGACTATCGCCTAGTCGAATGGGCCGGTAGTCTACCGGTGCGCTTGAAAGCTGGACCCGATGCTGCACGGAACTACCGGACGAAAGAAATCCTTCGGCGCTACGCAGAGTCTCGTTTGCCTCGTGAAATTGTGGAGCGTCCCAAGCAGGGTTTTCCCGTACCCGTGTACGGTTGGCTTTCCGGAAGGCTTGCCCCCTGGGTGCGTGAAATGCTCTTGGATCCCTCCGCGCGAATTGCCGACTGGTTCAAGCCAGCCGCACTGCAGCAGATCGTCAAGCACGGCACCCAGCCAGAGGCTGACGCAAGGGCACGACATCGTTTGTGGAGTCTTCTGATCTTGGAAATCTGGATGCGCAGGTGGGTGTCATGAGCCGCCGCTTGCTGGCGCTGGCATGGATGATGCCGCCCCTAATCTTTCCGCGCTCGCTTCAAGTCTCCAGAACGTTGCGTGCAATGGACCAGCGCGGCTGGAAGACCACGGTCATCGCCGTGCCACCGGATGTTGAGCCCTTTGCGGCACAGGATCCGCGTTTGGAATTCTTCTATCTTGGCAGCTACGAAATCAGCTACGTAGAGCCACGGGAAGAGGTTGAATCGAGCCCGCGCTGGCTTCGCTTCTCAAGGTGTATCTTGGGCACGAAGAACACCCGGGACCCCAACTGGATAAGTCGAGCTTCCAAAGCCTTAGGCAGGCGGATAGAGGCGGAAAAGCCGGATGCGCTTATCAGTTTTGCGCAACCGTGGATCAATCATCGTGTTGCGTTACGTGTCAAGCGTCGATATCCGGATCTGCCTTGGGTTGCGCATTTCAGCGACCCATGGGTGGACAGCCCTTATTTCACCCCGACTGATGAAAAAGCACGAGCTACCGCAGTTAAGCAAGAACGGGAGATTATTTCCGCAGCGGATGCCGTAATCTTCACGACAGAGGAAACTGCCGATCTCGTTATGGCCAAGTATCCGGCCTCCTGGATTGGGAAAGTGCATGTCCTTTCGCATGGTTACGATGGCGATCTCCTCGGTCTGATCCAGCCCAAGCCCAAGCCGGGTTCGGGGAAATTCACCATCACCCACACTGGCAACCTTTATGAAGGTCGCGATTCCATGGCGCTGCTGCGTGCCTTGGCGACGCTGCGAGCCGAACAGGGTTCGACACAGATGCAGGTCGAGTGTGTCGGTTACGCAACGCAGGCCATGCATGATATGGTGAAGCAACTCAACTTGGGTGACATCATCTCGCTTTCGCCCAGCGTGCCGTTTCTCGACAGTCTGGCGATCGCGCAGTCGGCCGATCTACTCTTGGTAATCGATGCGCCCGCGGAACACAGCGTATTCCTGCCGAGCAAGATTGTGGATTATCTCTTTCTGCGCCGCCCGATCCTTGCCTTGACACCTCACACTGGAGCTACGGCACGCGTACTAGGGGGTCTCGGCTTTCCGACTGTAGATCCGACGGATGATGCGAGCATCCTCGCCATGCTGCGCGAGGCACTGTCACGGTGGCAGAGGGGGGAAAGTGCGACACAGGTGCCACCGGCTGAGGCGTTGCGTAGTTTCGACATCCGGGAAATCGTGGCCGGCTTCGAGTCAGTAGTAATCGGGGTAATCAATACTGGGGAATGCAGGGATGCCTGAAAAGATGCGGATTCATCTCGTCGCGGGGGCCCGGCCGAACTTCATGAAGGTGGGTCCCTTGTATCACGCCCTTGTCAAGACCGACTGGGCCGATCCGGTGCTGGTGCATACCGGGCAGCATTACAGTGCCGAGATGTCAGATGTATTTCTACGCGATCTTTGCCTTCCGGCGCCACACTTTCATTTACAGGCTTCGGGTACGACACACGCCGAGCAAACGGCCGCGGTTTTGACGGCGTACGAGGCATTGTGCCTGCGAAATCGCCCCGACTGGGTTGTCGTCGTCGGCGATATCAACTCGACCATCGCGGCCACCCTCGCCGCCAAGAAGCTCAATCTCCCCGTGGCGCATCTCGAAGCCGGTCTGCGCAGCGGCGACCGGACCATGCCGGAGGAAATCAATCGCCTGCTCGTCGATGCGGTCGCTGACCTCTTGTGGACGCCCTCCGAGGATGCCGATGGCAACCTGTTGCGCGAGGGCGTTGCGCCTGAACGAATCGTCCGTGTTGGCAACATCATGATCGATGCCTATTGTTTGCTTCGGGAGCGCATCGCGGAAGCCGGCACGGTTGCCCGCCTGGGCTTGGAGCCCTCGTCCTATGCGGTCATCACCATGCACCGACCGGTCAATGTCGACTATCGCGGGAACCTGTCGGTCGTAGTCGATCAACTTGTCGAGTTGGCAGCGAGTATTCCAGTCGTTTTTCCGGTGCATCCCAGGACGCGTTCACGCCTAGAGTCCTTTGACCTGATGCACAGGCTGCGCGACGCTCAGGTAGTTCTGCTTGAGCCTCTCGGCTACATCGAATTCATGAACCTCGTGTCGAATTGTCGCCTTGTGGTTACGGACTCGGGTGGTATCCAGGAGGAGACATCCTACTTAGGTGTGCCATGCCTTACTGCGCGTGACTCTACTGAACGTCCGATCACCTTGAGTCTGGGCAGCAATCGACTGATCGCCATTTCGCACATTGCCGAGGCGGCCAAATCGGTCATGGAGTCGGCTGCCGCCCGTATGAACACGACCATTCCCCTGTGGAATGGCCATGCTGCACAGCGTATCGTCGAGAGCCTTTTGTCGCAGCGGGGGCGGAGATTATGACTACGATACAGTCTCTCTATGACGTCGGCGAGGCGAACACCGAGCAGGTAGGGTCTGGCGTGCTCTTTCGCCTACTGCCTGTAATCCAGCGTGTGGGTCGCCCCTGTGTGGTTTGTTCGCGCATTCCCTTAGGGCACCAGGAAGTGGTAACCCTGCTTTCCAGTCCCTCGGTGGAAAGTGTCATTCTGGAATCAGAAGATCGTCAACTCCTCGCCTCATTCCCCGATCATCTCGGGTATTACAAGGAAGGGGGTGCCGATTGGCAACTACCATTGAAGGCCGCAACAGACATGGTCTATATCGGGCGCTGGACCGATTTTGGGGTGCGCGCGGCCTGGCACGCTTGGCGTGCTGGCATACGCCGCATTCATGTTTTTTCCGGACTCCAGCCTGAACTTGGGCGCGGCCTCCTCTTGGTGGCTGGCCAGAAATTACTGCGTTCTTTGTTGTATCGTCTATGGAAGTTATCCTTGGGGCTTAAATTGGCAGAAAGCACTGGGCTTGCTTTCCGAGGAGAGCAATTTCTCTTTTCCCGCAGGCTGCGTGCCCTCGAGCGTTCGACCCTACCAATTGCCGATACGCCTTCTTCCTGGAGGCGAGGCCGAATCGTCATGGTTGGTGGAACGCTTGGCCCCGGGGGAGCGGAGCGCCAACTCACGGCAACGCTGTTGGGGCTTTTCGTGTGTGCTCACCGCGACTTGCATTTCTTGCATCACTCGCCAATGCACAAACCCAATGACTTTTTCCTGCCGTCGCTGATCGAGGCGGGCATTCCTTTCTCACAAGTTATACAGTTTAGTAACGGAAGTGAAATCAAGCCCGAGGTCGAGGCAGACCTTACCAAGAACCTAAGTCCGCTTGGAGACCTTGGTGGCGAGATCGCTGCCTACGCGAGGGAATTCATTGTTCGCCGGCCCGAGATCGTTCACCTATGGCTCGACCACATGAACGTCGTGGCTGGGTTGGCGGGCCTCCTCGTAGGCGTGCCGCGAATCGTTCTTTCCTGCCGCAGTCTTTCCCCCGCACACTTTGCCTTTAATCAGCCCTATATGCGGCCAATATACCGGCTGTTGGCAAAGCACCCGAACGTCACGTTCCTGAACAACAGCGAGGCGGGTGCGGCCGACTACAGCCGATGGCTTGGCTTAAACCAACTGAACATCCAGGTCCTCCGAAACGGATTCGACTTTGCTAGCCTGCCGCCTTCGCAGGAACTGCCGCAACTTCGGAGCGAGTACCGTCGCCGACTTGGCATTCCTGCGGCCGCCCCCGTTGTCGGTGTAATAATGAGGATTTCCGAGGAAAAACGCCCCCTGCTCTGGGTCGAAATTGCACGGCTAGTAGCTCAGAAAATCCCGAAGGCGCATTTCCTGATGGTCGGAAATGGCCCGATGCGAGATCAAGTCGAGTTGAGAGCACGGGCTGTATTAGCGGGTAGAGTCCATTTCCCTGGCCATGAGAGGAATGCCACGATGCCCTTGGCGGCCATGGATATTTTTTTGCTCACCTCTCGTGTCGAGGGCCTTCCAAACGTCCTAATAGAAGCGCAGGCGGTTGGAGTGCCTCCGGTCGCAATCGATGCTGGCGGTGCACGTGAAACGCTGATTGATGACAAGACGGGCTGGCTCATCGCCTCGTCCAAGCCGTCAGTTGTGGCCCAAAAAATCATCTACTTGCTATCGGAACCGGCTCGTCTTGCCGATGCTTCGGGGCATACCCATGAATTCGTTCGAAATAGGTTCGGCTTGGAACGAATGATTGACGAAACACTAGCCGTCTATGGGTATTCCAATGCGCATTGATCGATTCCAAGTTAGGCCGCTAACTGGCGCCTCAATCGTGCCCATGGGCAACAGAGAGAGATCATGAACCTCGAAAGATTTACATGGGTGCTGAAGACAGGCTTGTTCCTCTCGATCGCCATTGTCGTTTTTGCTGCTGCTATGGGCTTCGGTATCGTTGAACGGCAATTGACAGTGGTGGGGCCCTTTAAGGCCGAATCAGAGTCAACGAAGTCCCATGCGCTGGTGGTCGATCTGCGTCCCGCGCTCCCTATGCGCGGAGCTTTCTCATCCGGGGGTGACTCGCTATATAGCCCAAATCAGTCGTCCCTCCAATTGCAGGTCAATGGCGTCCCGCTGGATTTGCACCATTCGATGCACGAGACCATCCGCTGGGAGGGTGGTGGCGCTTTCAGCCATTGGGGCAATGATTTGATCTTTTCATTGCCCAATGGTGTGGGCAATACTGAGTCAACTAGGCTGGATGTCCGGTTTGCATTGCGCCTGCATCCACGAGCGGTTAGTGCAGGCTTTTTATTAGGGGTAATCAGTGGATTTCTGCTGCTGAAGCAATTTCGCCGCCGAAATCTTGCAGCGTATGAACTTCAGGTTTCTCGTGCCTTGATGATGCTAGGGTACCTTCTGCAGGTTATTTTTGCTTTGGGTCTGCTGGCTGCCATCATTTTTCTGGGGTCAACAATC
>JAIXYM010000154.1 GCA_027490255.1 Oxalobacteraceae bacterium
GGCGAAGCTGACTTGGTTATCACGATTGGTCGCAAGATGGATTTTCAGCTGGCCTATGGTTCGCCGGCTGTCTTTAGCAAGGCCAAGCTGTTGCGCATTGCTGATTGTCCCGGCGAGTTACGTGATAACCGTCGCGGTGATGTTGAATTGTTTGCCCATCCGGCAGCGGCCATCAGCGCGATTTTGAAGGCTGCAGCCCAGCGCGCACCCGCCGTTGACAGGGAATGGGCGCGCGGCATGCGCGAGCAGCACGAATCGCGTTCGCGCAGGCTTCGCGAGAGCATGGCCAATGCGCCCTCCGACAGCGAAGGCAGGATTCATCCCAATCGAGTTTTGCATGAACTGCAGGCGCGTATGAAGCCCGATGCGGTGGTGGTGGCCGATGGCGGCGACTTTCTGAGTTTTGCACGAGTCGGATTGTCAGGTGGCAGCTACCTTGATCCCGGCTCGCTCGGTTGTATTGGTGTGGGTACCGCGTTTGGCGTGTCTGCCAGTCTGGCTTATCCGGGTCGGCAAGTTATTGTCGCCACCGGTGATGGCGCCTTCGGTTTCAATGCGATGGAAATCGATACGGCAGTCCGACACGGCGCGAAACCGCTGATCGTGGTCGCCAACAACGGTGCATGGCAGATCGAAGTACACGATCAGACCGATACGCACGGTAAGGTGGTGGGTACCCGCTTGCAGTTTGCAGACCACGCGGCCATGGCGCGCGCCTTTGGTATGCATGCCCGTCGTGTCGAGCGTGCAGAAGACTTGGGCGCGGCAATTGATGAAGCGATGCAGAACCTGCCGGCCTTGCTGGATGTGATCGTGTCACCGGAAGCGAAATCATCCGATGGCAAATCAGGGCTGGCATGGATACCTGAATTGCAGCCACTCAGTACCTGGGAAGTCGCCGAGCAGCAGTGGCGCAACCCAGAAGCAGTCAAATGAGTATTAGCTGAGTTACGGCAATTTTTTTCGAGCGCCATGATTCCATAATTCGGCATGCTCATGGTGTCCAAGATGCCTAAGTAAGGTTAAAGCAGTAGGCTGGTGTTTTGTCCGGCTTTTGCGTTAAATCGGATGGAAGTGGGAACAAATTCTTCCATCCGTTTAGCGCGGTATCCACAAGATACTCAACAAAACAATGCAGTCAATTTAGTCTCCGTATTGGCCTATTTTCACACGACCCCTTCGGGGGTCGTTTTTTTTGACTAGAACGTTTATTGAGCTATCAAACGATTTGCAGATCAGAAAATTAATCAGAGCGAAAATTCTAAGGAAGACCAAGCAAAACTGACAAACGATCAAATTGGGTTGTCGGTTGGGAGCTATTTCCAATCAGCATAAAATCATCTGGACTCAGTGATCCAGCCGCCAGACCTTCCACGATAATTTTTTGCGTAAATTTTTGATCATTAATAGTAATGGTTGATCTTTGATTTTGATAGTCATTGGAAATCTGAAATTTACTTGCATCCCCGGTGTCATACGATCGCAAGTCGATTTTATCATTGCCGCCGGTGCCAAAATCGCCAATCGTATCAACGTAGGTAATGTCTGACGAGGATAATAAAATATTTCTTGAAAATACGAAAATATCAGCGCCACTGTTTCCGTACATAAGATCATTGCCAGATCCACTATCAATAATGTCGTTGCCTCCACCGCCAAAAATTATGTCATTTCCTGAAGAACTCCAGAACATATTGTCCTCGCTATTGCCTGTAATCTGGTCGTTGCCTTTGCCAGTCCTGACTGAAGAAATATTAATGTAGTCATCGGTTAACACAGGTGTTAACGAGCCAGGGAGTGTGAGTTTCGCATTTCCTTTTTCCAAAGTAAGATTAATAGTTAGTCCGTCAAATAAAGCGATTCCATCAATGATGCCGTATGAGGCAACGGTGCTGTAGATTGAATTATTTGAGTTGGTGCCGTCAATGATATTGTGGCCCGATCCTCCAGAAATTTCGTTGATCCCGTCTCCACCAATCAAAATGTCGTCGCCGCCGCCGCCCAAAATAAAGTCGTCGCCCTCGCCTCCGTCAATACGGTTGTCACCAGAATCCGCCGTGATCTTTTCCGAGAAATCGCTGCCTATAATATTTTCGAAGTTAATAAATCCGCTGCTTCCAGTAAAGAAAATCTGTTTCTGGTCATTTTTTATGTCGCCTGAATTAAAAAAAACATGGAGCGTATCTTTTCCTGCGCCACCGTCAATTAGAAGATCTGTGCCGAGTTCGGCATGAATGACATCATTTCCACCGCCACCCGATAAGCGGTCTGCACCCTCGCCACCGATGAGAACATTGTCGTCATCGTTGCCAGTGAGCGTATCGTTACCCGAGCTGCCGGTCAGATTTTCTATGGAGATCAAGGTGTCTGTATCGTAAATTAATGAATTTCTGTCTTTAACGAAGACTTCTCCGGTTGATAAATTTGCGTCTACCGAGTTACTCGTGAATAGATTAATGTAAGAAGCGGTATCTGTACCGAGGCCGCCGTTGATTACATTGTTCTGATTGTTACCTTCCAAAACGTCACCGTATCGACTGCCCTGCAAGTTTTCGATCGAAACCAAACTGGAGGAAAAAGTGAATGCTTCGTTGTCGCTGAAAATATTTTTTTCGGCAAAGCCTAGCGTAAGACTCGCCGATATGCCGATTTCGGTATCACCAAATTTGGCATTACTAAAATCAGCAGTATCACTGCCAAGTCCGCCGTCGAAACTATTCGACCCTTCGAAGTCACTCAACCAGTCATTTCCTGCACCACCATAGAGTTGATCATTGCCTTTGCCACCGATCAATCGGTCATCACCCGCGTCTCCCGATAGCTGGTCGTTACCGTTGTCACCGATCAAAGTGTCGTTACCTCCCAGGCCGTACAGAAAATCATCGCCATTGCGACCCTCAATCCGGTTACTCTTATTGTTTCCTGATAATCGGTCTTCAAATTCGCTGGCAATGATGTTTTCAATAGAAATCAAAATATCTGCATCGCTACCGGAATTTATGCCCTGAATATCCAGACCACCGAACAGACCATCGGTTGCAAGTCGATAATCGACTGTGTCGAAACCATCCCCGCCATCAAGATAATCACTCCCACGACTTCCTATAAGTGTGTCATCGCCCCCCAAACCGTACAAAGTATCCGAACCAAAAGCGCCATCAAGAGTGTTGCTTAAATCATCTCCCCAAATATTGTCGTTGCCAAAACTGCCAATCACGTTCTCAAAATCAGATATTTGATCGGTTTCCAGTGTTGTTGTGCGGCCATTGATGATACTGATGACACTGCTTGATTTTTCTTTCAGTGAAACTGTGGCATGCTCATCCAGGTTGGTGTAAAAAAAACTTAAAGTATCGTTGCCATCACCGCCCTTGATAATGTCGTCTCCAAATCCACCCCAAATCAGGTCATCGCCACCCAGCCCATCAATTTCATTTTTTCCAGAACTGCCAAAGATAGAATCATTAAAATTGGAGCCAACCGCATTTTCTATAGAGCTAAAAGTATTCATGCTGTACATCACCCTCTCATCTGGGCTGATGCCAGGAACATACAAAAGTCTATAGCTTTCCACATAAGAAAATTTAAAATTTAAATCGATCGTAACAATCGGCGAGACTAAAAAATCCACAGATAAATTCGCATAAGAAATGGTATCGTCAGATTCGCCACCATCAAACGTGTTATTAAATCCATTCCAGTCCGTGAAGGTATCGTTTCCAGCACTCCCCTGTAAATCATCGTTTCCGCTGCCGCCGTCCAGTTGATCATTACCATCGCCACCATTTAATTGGTCATCACCGTCATCTCCAAACAGATGATCATCGCCGGCGTCGCCATTGATCACGTCACTGCCACCACCACCATAAATTATATTAATGCCAGCATCACCGACCAGTAAATCGGTATTCCAACCGCCTCTGATATTTTCTATGCCGCTGAAAGCATCATCACCGAAAGTACTCAGGCTGGTGCCGCGTCTGAGATCGATATCGATAGCAGCGCTATGATCTGAAAAGTCGATCGTATCGTTACCCAGGCCGCCATGGATTTGATCGTTACCTTGACCGCCATTTAATTGATCCTCACCATCACCGCCTAAAAGATAATCATCGCCAGCTTCACCATTGATCTGATCATTTCCAGCGCCGCCATTAATGATGTTTGCGCCAGCGTTACCCGTCAGTTGATCAATATTTGAGCCACCAATAATATTTTCTATGTCGCTGAAAGTGTCATTGCCGAAAGTGCTCAGGCCGATGCCGCTTCTGAGGTCTACAACGACGTAACCACTACGATCTGAATAGTCGATCGTATCGTTACCCAGACCGCCATGAATTTGATTGTTGCCTTCACCACCATTTAATTGATCGTCACCTTCGTCGCCCGAAAGAAAATCATTGCCGAGACCACCCTGAAGCGTATCGTTACCCAGCCCGCCGTTTAACTGATCGTCACCTTCACCGCCATTTAATTGATCGTCACCTTCGTCGCCCCACAGAACATCATTGCCGAGACCACCCTGCAGCGTATCGTTACCCAGGCCGCCGTTTAACTGATCGTCACCTTCACCACCATTTAATTGATCGTCACCCTCGTCGCCCCATAGAAAATCATTGCCGGTGCCAGACCGCAGCGTATCGTTTCCGCTATTGCCATAAAGGCGTGAAAATGCGGCGTTACTTTCGATAACATTGTTTAACGAATTTCCGTACCCTTCGAAATAAGCGGCATTGCCGACATGAGATAAATTTTCTACATGTTCGTATAGCCCAAAGATTCGACCGCTGGTTTGTACCGTGTCATTGCCGCCGTTTTCCAGTTCTGTAACGGTATCGAGCGCGTCCGAAAAGACATACACATCATTGCCCGCGCCACCGATCAGATTGTCCTGACCTTCTCCGCCATAAATTTGATCGTTACCTTCACCGCCATAGATTTGATCGTCACCTTCGTCGCCCGCAAGAAAATCATTGCCGAGACCACCCTGCAGCGTATCGTCACCCAGGCCGCCGTTTAACTGATCGTCACCTTCGCCGCCATTTAATTGATCGTCACCTTCGTCGCCCCATAGAAAATCATTGCCGGTGCCAGACCGCAGCGTATCGTTTCCGCCATTGCCATAAAGGCGTGAAAATGCGGCATTACTTTCGATAATATTATTTAACGCGTTTCCGTAACCTTCGAAATAAGCGGCATCGCCGACATGAGATAAATTTTCTACTTGTTCGAATAGCCCAAAGATTCGACCGCTGGTTCGTACTGTGTCGTTACCGCCGTTTTCCAGCTCGGTAATGGTATCGAACGCGTCCGAAACGACATACACATCATTGCCCGCGCCACCGATCAGAGTGTCTTGACCATCACCACCGTTGAGTAAGTCATTGCCATTACCGCCGACTAAGCGATCGTTACCGTCTAGCCCCATCAGGGTGTCGTCACCATCCAGTCCCTCTAAAACATCTTCGCCCGTGCCGCCGATTAATTGATTATTGAGTGCGTTACCGATGCCCTGAAATGCGCCTCCGCTACGGTTAACTAACGCTTCAATATTTGTGCCGAGTGTGTAAGAAGACCGCGCCGTATTCATGATGATGGCGTCGTCACCTTCGTTTCTGTATTCCACGACAGTATCGCTACCATCAATAAAATAGACGTCATTACCTTCGTTGCCCGTCATTCGATCCGCGCCTGCACCACCGTCGAGCGTATCGTTGCCTGTTCCGCCGAGTAAGGTGTCGTTACCCGTGCCACCCAATAACAGATCGTCACCTGCGCCGCCACTCAGTGTGTCATTTCCAGCGCCACCGTCTAGTACATCGTTTCCGGCGCCACCGATCATTACATTGTTTCTACTGTTTCCAATTAGGGTGTCATTGCCGCTGGCCCCGATGAAGGTTGAATTTGCGATAGTATTAATGAGGTTGAAGCCATTAAAGCTTTGCAATACACGAATGATTGCGTCAATGTTGAATAGCATGTCAGTCTCCTTTGAATCAGAAAATGACGCGGTCGGTCATTTTTCCGATTGCTGGTGTTCGTCGGAAAATTTCAAGTAGTGTTTTGGTTGAGCAAGAGGCTTGTGTAAGCGATGCTCGTTTCGAGGAGGCTATGGCAGTATTTGTCGCGGACGAGGGATAGTCAAATACCGCGAGATACTAGTGTGCGTTGTTTTTGTGGTGGCTGTTTTTGTGTGGGGTCGTGCACAACGCGATTGCGCTGCTTTGATTGATAGTCTCGAGGGTCCTGATGTTCAGACGCCCTGGTCAAGCCTTGTGTTTGTTGTGCGGAGGCTGCGTTTTAGCGTCGGACTTTTGGCTCTGAGAAGATGGCGGCAAGAAAAGGCAGCCATCTTTTTGAGTGCTTACGCGAAATGCCTAGTCCAGCAACTTCTGAAAATAGCCGGGTAGCGCGAACAGACCTTGATGGGTCGAAGGATTGTAGTAATTAAGATCTGTCAGCCCGGCTGTGGCGATCGCATCTGCGATTTGACTTGCATCGGCTTTGCGCGGGTCAAGATCGTTGCTGCAAACTGCGAACGACCAGTAAGCACCATAGAGGGGGATGTAAAGACCCATCGGTGCGACGATGTTGAAATTATTCTTTAGCCGCTGGTAAAGCATGGAGACAACATCTGGGCGAAAAATGGGTGACGCTGTATGCAGCACCATCGCACCGCCCGGGTTGAGAAGTTTTTTCACTGAGGAAAAAAATTCAGCGGTATAGAGCGCTGATGCGGGTGTATCCGGATCGGTGAGGTCCAGCAGCACAAGATCGAAGCGCTCGGAGGTATCACGCACATACGCTAAACCATCGCCAATGCGGACTTCAACGCGCGGATCATCCAGTGCACCATGATGAATATTCTGAAAATACTCGCGGGCGACACGGATGACGACCTCATCGAGTTCAGCAATAACGACGCGCTGGACACTGGGGTATTTCAGTAGTTCTTCGGCTGCACCACCATCGCCACCACCCAGTATCAGGACTTGCGCGACCTTGCCATGACTGGCGGCCGCCGGATGCACCAGCGCTTCATGATAAAAAAATTCTTCTTTTTCCGAAGTCATGTAGTCGCCATCGAGACGGAAGAGTCGTCCGAATTGTGGTGACTCATGCACCTCGATCAGCTGGTAAGGAGATTGTTCGCGATACAGCACGGGTCCGAGCTGATAGGCATAGGCACTGTGTTCATTCAACCATTCCTGGCCTAGGTTTTGGGTAGGGTGCACTGCCCCGACCTCTCCGCGTCGCAGGCTCTGATGATGGACTTGTGCAGGATCGAACATGGCCGTCATAGCTTCCAGAAGTTGCGACGCTTTTTTGCTGTTATCGCTTGAAAAATTGCAGACATAAACATCTAGCGTAACGGCGGACTGCTCTGGCCAGGTGTGCAGCGCGAGGTGCGACTCGGCCAGAAGTATGGTGCCCGTCACGCCGCCGGGGGCATCGCCCATCCCGGGGAATTTTACAAAGGTATCGCCGACCACCGTTAAGCCGCAGTTGTTCACCAAACCAAGACATGCTTGGCGAAGCCCTGCGTCGTCGGACATTAGTTGGAGGTTGTTACGGCAGCCGGACAGATCTGCGGTGAGATGAATGCCTTGCATTTTTTGATTGGATTTAGCGTTTAGATAACAAGTCAGTATTGGATTGTGCCATCAAAACAAGGTCGGGCAAAATGACGGTGCGGGTAAGTGATATTTCATTATTTAAATAAAAACATCCACTGTCATGACAACACACGAAGCATTAACAAAATTAACACGCACAGCGCGTCTCGAGATTGAATACCTTGAATGGAATCCAGCTGGCACTCGCTCCATGGTGTTGGTTCACGGCTGGCCGGATTCCGTACGTACCTGGTTTCAGGTAGCGCCTGCGTTTGCTGCTGCCGGCTATCGCGTACTCGCACCCTCGGTACGTGGTTACGCCGGAACACGCTTCATTGATGCTGCCACACCGCGCAGTGCGCAATTGTCTGCGCTGGGTCGCGATCTGCTTGATTTCATTGATGCACTCGGGCTGCACAATCCCGTACTGGTCGGACATGATTGGGGTGCGCGCGCCGTTGCCAACGCAGCGGGCTTGCGGTCGGGTGTGGCTTCGCATCAGGTCATGGTGTCGGTGGGCTATGGCACCAACACGGTTCAGCAGCAGCTGAGTCTGGAGCTGGCTCAAAATTATTGGTATCACTGGTTCATGGCGACGCCATTGGGTGAGCGATCACTGCGAGAAGATAGGCGTGCATTTGCTCGTCGCATGTGGGATCTGTGGTCGCCACCGGGATGGTTTGATGAAGCCGAGTTCGCGGCAACGGCGCAGGCTTTTGATAATCCTGATTGGGTGGCGATTACCTTGAGTTGTTATCGTCACCGTTGGGGCTTGGCCGAGGGCGATCCTGCTTATGCGCACGATGACGCGGCACTCGAGCCTTTGCCGGTACTGGCTGATCCTATGCTGGTCATTCACGGCGCTGTGGATGCCGTAAATCCTCCGCACACATCTGCCGGCAAGGAAGCCTGGTTCAGCGGCGTGTACCGACGTGTTTTGGTGGATGGCGTAGGACATTTTCCGCAGCGTGAAGCGCCGCAGCATTTCATTAAGACGATGCTGGAATTCTGCGGCTGATGGTACAAGTCTGTATGATGTCGCTGCGTTAAATATGATCACGGCGTTATACACGCTATCAGACTATGAATTATTCCCAACTGCCGCGCAGCTCCTCTCAGTTTTATGGACTGGCGATTGCAATTCTGAGTGTTTCGCCTATGGCATGGTGCGATGACATTCGTAGTTTGCCGCCTGTCCAAGTGTTTAGCTCGCGTCACAGTTTGCTGGGTGCGGCCGATACTGCGAACGAAGGAGCTGTCGGACAGGCGCAAATCAATACGCGCGTGGTGGCTCGTACGGGTGAGGTTCTTGAGGTTGTGCCAGGATTGATCGTCAGTCAGCACAGTGGTGAAGGTAAAGCTAATCAATATTTTCTGCGTGGCGTTAATCTGGATCATGGTATTGGCTTTCGATTGACGCTAGACGGCATGCCCATCAATCAGCGCAGTCATGCGCATGGTCAGGGCTGGGCAGATCTGAATTTTTTGATTCCTGAACTGATCTCTTCGATTCACTATCGCAAGGGTCCTTACTACGCCGCCGAAGGCGATTTCAGTTCGGTCGGTTCAGCCAATATTTTTTATGCTGACGCGCTGGATAAGGGTATAGCGAGCATCGGCATAGGGCAGGGCGGTTATTACCGAACCTTGCTCACCAATGCGCCAAAATTTCATAATGGCCGGTTGCTCTACGCGCTTGAGCTGTCTCACTATGACGGTCCATGGATAAACCCCGACAACTACAAAAAGTACAACGGCGTACTTCGCTATTCCGAAGGTAACAATGCCAATGGTTTTAATATCACTGCAATGGCTTATTCAGGCCAGTGGAACTCTACCGATCAGATACCGTGGAACGAGTACAAGCAGGGATTGATTTCGCGTTGGGGTTCCATGGATACCTCATCTGGTGCGAATGCCAGTCGCTACAGCCTATCGGGCGAGTGGCGGCAGTCGGATGCGAGCGGTACGATGAA
>JAIXYM010000087.1 GCA_027490255.1 Oxalobacteraceae bacterium
CCTGCATGGCATCCGACAGCCTTGGAAGCGGTCGCGCCGCATTATCTCGCCCCGCGCTAACACATGACAGGGTCCGTCAAAACCTATGTGGTCGGCGGCGCGGTACGCGATGCCCTGCTTGGTTTGCCCGTTAAGGATCGTGATTACGTCGTGGTTGGCGCGACACCGGATCAGATGCGTGCTCAAGGCTTTCTTCCGGTAGGTAGAGACTTCCCTGTTTTTTTACATCCCGATACGCATGAGGAATATGCGCTCGCGCGCACCGAGCGCAAAACCGCACCGGGCTATACAGGTTTTAGTTTTCATGCGGCGCCTGATGTCACGCTGGAACAGGATTTGTTGCGACGTGATCTGACTATCAATGCAATCGCTCAGGATATCGACGGCACGCTGATTGACCCCTACGGTGGTCGCGCTGATTTAGAAGCGCGTGTTTTTCGTCATGTCTCAGCCGCGTTTGCCGAAGATCCGGTACGCATTTTGCGCGTTGCACGTTTCGCTGCCCGGTTTACCGAGTTTTCAGTTGCCGAAGAAACGCTGTCGCTGATGCGGCAGATGGTGGCATCCGGTGAAGTTGATGCATTAGTGCCTGAGCGCGTGTGGCAAGAGCTGTCGCGCGGTCTGATGGAAGCAAAGCCTTCGCGCATGTTCATGCTCTTGCGCGACGCTGGCGCACTGACGCGCATCCTGCCGGAAATCGCCGCGTTGGATGGCGTACCGCAGCCGGCGCAGCATCATCCTGAAATCGATACGCTGGTCCACGTGATGATGGTGATCGATGCTGCCGCTCAGCAATCAGCTTCATTGGCGATACGTTTTGCTGCACTTGTACATGATCTGGGTAAAGGAACGACATCGCCTGAGCACTGGCCGCAGCATATTGCGCATGAAGCGCGCAGCGTGAAACTGGTCGAGGCGCTGTGTGAGCGGCTGAAAATTCCGGGTGATGTGCGTGACCTCGCCGTGATGACCGCGCGTGAACATGGCAATGTCGGACGTGCACTTGAGATGCGTGCCGATACATTAGTGAAAATGCTGGAGCGTTGCGATGCCTTCAGAAAGCCTGCGCGCTTTATGGATTTGCTTATCGCCAGCGAGTGCGATTCTCGCGGTCGTACCGGATTTGAAGACCGGCCTTTTCCGCAGCGCGTTTTTTTGCAGACCGTGCTCGCTGCTGCGCAATCTGTCGACGGTGGTGAGATTGCCGCCAAGGTCATTGCTCTGGATACCGACAAACCCGCGGACGCGATTGCGCAGGCGATACGCGCTGCACGCGTTGCCGCAGTGGCGGCGGTGATAGCGGTGATGGAGCATAAAAAAGCGGACCCACATCATTGATGGGGTCCGCAACGCGCCGGAGGGTGGCGCGGGGTTCAGACCAATCGGTAAATCACGGTATTACGGTTGTGGCGTCATCTTGCGGTGCGGTGCTGCGTCCATTTCATCGGCTGTCAGCTTGCCATCTTTGTTCTTGTCCAGCTTGTCGAAGTCGCGCACCAATCGTTGCATTTTTGCGGCTTCTGCCTCGGCTTTGCTCAGTGCGCCATCGCCATCGGTATCGGCTTTTTTCCAGTAGTCGCGCATGCTCTCTCTGAACTGCTCGCGCATCGCGCGATGATGCGCCTGCATTTCTTCAGTGGAGATAAAGCCATCCTTGTTGGTATCTGCTTCGGTAAACAGACGATCCATACCCTCGCGTGATTCTTCACGGCTCACGCGGCCATCTTTATTCTTGTCAAACTGCCCGAACATGGGAGGCATTCTGTCGTTTTGCATGGCATTGCCGTGCATATCGTCGTCATGTTTGCCCTCGCCTTTTTTGTGGTGATCGGCGTGGGCCAGGCTGCCGGTCAGCAGTCCCGCCAACATTAACCAGCGGAATGAGTGCAGTTTCATTTGTCACCTTTACTTGGGTTGGTTACCGGGTACTGTCCACAAGTACTGACCCGGTGAGCCTATGATTGCTCGGCAGGTGAAGGGTGACGCAATGGGTTTACCGCTTGTTACAGAATGATCAGGAAAATCATCACTGGCCATAGGCATGTAGCAAAAATTGCTGCAATGCCTCGGCGTGCGTGTTCATTTTCCCATCAGGGTGCCAGACTGCGCCGACCTCCATCGGCGGCACAAGATCCAGAATGGGGCGCGCTTCGATGCGCTTGCCCTCCAGCGACCAGGGACGAAACACCATGTCCGAGAGCACGGTCACGCCGAATCCATGTGCCACCAACCCACGTACCGCTTCGATCGACATCGTACGAAAGGCAATATTGGGTTTGATACGTCGCGATTTCCAGTAAGCCAGCGTGGACTCCTCAGCCTCGTCAGCGGTCACCATGATGTAGGGGTGCTGCGCGATATCTTTGAACGAAGGCGAGGGAATTTTCGCCAGCGCATGGTCCGGCGCGACCCAGAGCTGGCGGCGCGAGCGCACCATCACCGCATGACCGAAACGTTCGGGTCGGCGGATGTTGGACAGAATCGCGACGCCCAGATCCACTTCCTTGTTCAGCACGGCTTGCTCAATGCTGGGGCGGTCCATGTCACGCAAGTCGATTTTCACCTCCGGATAGCTGGCGCGAAAGCGCGCAAGCAGGTCGGGCAGCAGATAGCCCAACACCGTATAGGACGCCGCCATTCTCACCGTGCCGCGTAATTGGGGTGCGCGAAAGCGGGGCTTGTGGGTGGCGTCGCGCACCGAATCCAGAATGTGACAGGCCTGAAGAAAAAAGTCCTGACCTTCCGGCGTCAGCGACACGCCTTGCGACAGGCGATAGAAAAGCCGTACGCCCAGCTCTTTTTCCAGTGCCAGCACGGCATTCGTGATTGCTGACTGGGAGACGTTTTCGCTCGAGGCTGCCATGGAAAACTGGCCGTTCCGGGCTGCCGATACGAAATAGCGCAATTGCCGCAGGGTGACGTTGTTGATGGACATGTGTGAACGCTTCGAGGTATTAGTTTTTCAGATATTAAGCTTGCGTATTTGTGATTTTACGATACCTTAGTCACTGCCTATACTCCGACTCATAGCCATAAAACTGCGGGGAGACCGTCATGAACGCACCACTGGACAAGCAGCAGGCGCTGCAACCGGATTCCATATCACTCGATGACAAATACACGCTGGAGCGCGGCCGAGTATTTCTGACTGGCACGCAGGCGCTGGTCCGTTTGCCAATGATGCAGCGTCAGCGCGATCTTGCCGCTGGCCTTAACACCGCAGGTTTTATCACCGGCTATCGCGGCTCGCCGCTGGGTAGTGTCGATCAGACCGCGGCCAAAGCCAGAAAACATCTCGAGGCGCATCACGTGCGCTTTCAGCCCGGTGTCAATGAAGACCTTGCAGCGACCTCGATCTGGGGCACACAGCAGGTCAATCTTTTTCCGGGTGCGAAATACGACGGCGTGTTTTCGATCTGGTACGGCAAAGGCCCCGGTGTTGACCGTTCCGGCGATGTTTTCAAGCATGCGGTGGCTGCAGGCACTGCGCCCAACGGTGGCGTGCTCGCTCTGGCGGGGGACGATCATGCAGCTAAATCTTCCACTAACGCGCACCAGAGCGAACACATCCTGAAAGCCTGTGGTTTGCCGGTGCTCTACCCCTCATCGGTACAGGAATATCTCGATTACGGCCTGCATGGTTTTGCGATGAGCCGTTACACCGGTTTGTGGGTGGCGATGAAATGTGTAACGGATGTGGTGGAATCCGGCGCCACGGTTGATATTGATCCCGAGCGCGTGAAGATTGCCTTGCCAGGTGATTTCGATATGCCCGCCGGTGGCCTTAATATTCGCTGGCCGGATGGCATCCTCGAGCAGGAAGAGCGGCTGGTCAATTACAAATGGTACGCAGCGCTCGCCTATGCGCGCGCGAACCACCTCAATCGCGTGATCTGGGACAGCCCGAATGCACGCTTCGGCATCATGACCGCAGGTAAATCCTATCTCGACACGCGTCAGGCGCTGGAAGATTTGGGTATCAACGAATCCGTTGCACGCGATATCGGTTTGCGTCTGTATAAAGTGGGCATGAGCTGGCCACTCGAAGCCGAAGGCACGCGCGCATTTGCGACCGGTCTTGAAGAAATTCTCGTGGTCGAAGAAAAACGTCAGCTGCTTGAATATCAGCTCAAGGAAGAACTCTATAACTGGCGGAATGATGTGCGTCCACGTGTGGTCGGCAAGTTTGATGACACCGGCGAGTGGAGTAATACGCGCCGCAGTGGCCATGGTGAATGGCTGCTGCCAGGTACTTATGAACTTAATCCAACGCAAATTGCGCGCGCAATTGCGTCGCGTATTTCGAAATACTTTGCCGGTCATCCGGTCGAGCAGCGTGTGCGTGAACGTATTGCCTATCTGGAGTCGCGCGAAGCTGTCCTGAAAGTCAGCACCGGCGCCAATCCGCAAAAAGATCGCACACCGTATTTTTGCTCAGGCTGTCCGCACAACACGTCAACGCGCGTACCAGAAGGCAGTCGTGCGCTCGCCGGCATCGGTTGCCACTACATGGCCTTGTGGATGGATCGCTCCACCTCGACCTTCACGCACATGGGTGCCGAGGGTACGACTTGGATTGGTCACGCGCCCTTCACCACCGAGCAGCATGTGTTCGCCAATATTGGTGACGGTACTTACTATCACTCGGGTCTGCTCGCGATTCGTGCCTCTGCTGCAGCCAAGGTCAATATGACCTACAAGATTCTGTTCAACGATGCCGTCGCCATGACCGGCGGCCAGACCCATGATGGCCCGCTTGATCCTGCGACGATTTCGCGTCAGGTCGCTGCTGAAGGTGTGACGCCGATTGTTGTTGTCACCGATGAGCCGGACAAGTATCCGGCCACTACTAACTGGGCGCCGGGCGTGACGATTCGTCATCGCAGCGAGCTCGATGCCGTGCAGCGTGAAATGCGTGAAGTCAAAGGTGTTTCTGCCATCATCTACGACCAAACCTGTGCGTCCGAAAAGCGTCGCCGCAGGAAGCGTAATGCCTTTCCTGATCCGGCCAAGCGTGCTGTGATCAATGAGGCGGTATGCGAAGGTTGTGGTGATTGCAGCGTCAAATCGAATTGTCTGTCAGTCGAGCCACTCGAAACTGAATTCGGCCGCAAGCGTCAGATCAATCAATCGAGCTGTAACAAAGACTTCTCTTGCGTGACCGGTTTCTGTCCGAGCTTTGTCACGGTCGAAGGCGGGCAACTGAAGAAGCCGAAAAAAGCGGCGATGAAAGATGCCAGCGGCAGTGCAATTTCTGCCATGTCGCGCGCCGCAAAACTGAGCGCGCCGCAATTGCCTTCGCTCAGCGAGCCCTTCGGCGTGCTGGTCACCGGTATCGGTGGTACGGGCGTAGTGACCGTGGGCCAGATTCTGGCGATGGCAGCGCACGTCGGCGGCAAGGCTTGCAGCGTGCTCGACATGAGCGGCCTTGCGCAAAAAGGCGGACCGGTAATGTCGCATGTGCGTCTGGCAGAAAAAGATGACCAGATACATTCCACCCGCGTCGGTACCGGTGCGGCGGATCTTGTCATTGGCTGTGATGTGATTGTTGCCGCCAGCAAGGATGCAATTGCACGCATGGGCAGTGGCCGCACGCATGCAGTGATTAATTCCACACTTGCGCCAACGGCTGCGTTTGTCAAAAATCCGGACTGGGTTTATCCAGATGCCAGCGCCGCGGACAACATCCGCAAGGCCTGCGGTGATGAAGCCGTCGCTGCCATCGAGGCTGGCAAGATCGCCACCACCCTGATGGGCGATGCGATTGCGACCAATATGTTCATGTTGGGTTATGCGTTCCAGCGTGGCTGGGTACCGCTGTCGGAGGAGGCGCTGCTCAAGGCGATTGAACTCAATGGGGTTTCCGTAGATTTCAATCAGCAGTCGTTTGCCTGGGGTCGTCTGGCAGCAGACAATCTGGAAGCTGTTGAGAAGGAAATGAAGGCGCTAGCACCGGCGCAGGTGATCGAATTCAAACGCGCGCCAACCTTGGATGAAACCATCAAGCGTCGCATAGCCTTCCTGACGGATTATCAAAATGCGACTTATGCTGATAGTTATCGGCAGTTCGTCGAACAAGTTCGCGCTGCTGAAAGTAAGTTGGTATCCGCCGGACAAAGCTTGCGTCTGACCGAGGCTGTCGCGCGTTATTTCTTCAAGCTCATGGCTTACAA
>JAIXYM010000003.1 GCA_027490255.1 Oxalobacteraceae bacterium
GGATCATCAATCCCCTTGTCGCGCAGGTACGCAGGCAGATGCATGCCGATGAAAACCACCTGAAAGCCACACACGAAGTAGCCGCACATCAGCAACTGAAACGGCCGATAAGAAAAAGCTTCGCGTGTTGCCGCCATAATGCTTTGCTGCGGTGCTGATATCGGTGCCGATGCTGCAGGTTCGCGTAACAGCCAGGCCAGCGGGATCATGGTCAGCACAATCAGTGCTGCCAGCATGAATAGCGCCTGCTGCCAATCGGTCGCAGCAATCATTTGCTGCTCTATTGGCACCATCGCAAATTGGCCGAATGAACCTGCGGCACCCAATATCCCGAAGGCCCACGAGCGTTTGGCTGGCGATGCCGCGCGCCCAACGATGCCCGACAATGCGCCGAAAGCGGTACAGGATAGCGCGCCACCCATCAGTAATCCGGAGCCGATAACAAAGAGGCCGGGCTGATCGATGAATGCCATCCAAAGCAGCCCAGCCATGTACAAGAGCGCGCCAGCGACAACGACGCGAGCCGCGCCAAGTCGGTCAGCAGCGATCCCCGCAAGCGGACCGAAGACACCCCACATCAGGTTTTGACCCGCCATCGCCAGTGAAAAGGTCTCGCGTGTCCAGCCATGCTGAAGCGACATCGGCTGCAGCCAAAAACCAAAGCCATGTCGAACGCCCATCGCCAGTGAAACAATTATGCCGCTGGCAATCAGTACGGTCGAGAGTTTTGGCGCCGCGGAGGGTTTGAACATATCGGACAGCGAGGCGGAAGCGGTCCGAGAGTGTAACGCATGCAGTCAGTAGAAGCGGTATTGGTCGTAAAAGCTCGGGATACCGCTGGAGGCATTGAGTGCACGCAAGGCTAGTCGCCTTGCGTGATGCACATCAGACAGATCGATTGAATTTGCTGCGCGTATTCAGACCGTTTTTTTTGCGCTGGATTTTTTAGCTACGGCTTTTTTCGCAACCACTTTTTTTGCAGCGACTTTCTTAGCAACCGCTTTTTTGGCGATGGCTTTTTTAGCGACCACTTTTTTGGGCGCAGCTTTTACCGGAGTTTTTGCAGCCGTCTTTTTCGCGGTTTTTTTTGCCGGTGTCGAGGAGGTTTCGTTGTCACCGTCATCGGCATCGCTCGCTTTCGCCCCGGGCTTGCCTTTGCGCGGCTCGAATTCAAAGCTCACCTTGCCATCCTTGCCCTTGGCCAAATAGGCTTTGAAAGGTCGGCGCGTGCGCTGCGACACAAAACCAGGCAGCAGATCCGTGCGTCCTTCATTGAGTAATTTGACCATCTGCTCGGGCAGAATTTCCTGCTGCAAGATGATGCGGCCACTGCGGAAGTCACAGGCTTTGGGCTTGGCCAGCGTTTTTTCGCAGAAGTAGGCGAGACCAACTTCATACACGCCGCTGCCGCATTTTGGGCAAGCGCCCAGCGATGTCTGGCCGCTGAGATCGACCGGCTCGGCATTTTCATCATCCGCCCCGCTCTGACCAAAATCGAATTCCAGTTTGTAGTTCTTGATTTCCTCGTCGCGCGATATCTTGAGTATCGCGGCAAACGGACGACCCATCTTCGACCGGAAACCCTGCAGTGGGCCGATAGTACGCTCCGTCAGCAGCTCTTCGACTTCCGCGACTTCGAACTGACGGCCACCCGGTATCTTGCTGATTGAAAATTCGCACTTAGTGCAGGCGAAGCGACGATAGTTTTCTTTCACCACGCTGCCGCAGTTCGGGCAGGGTGTCTTGAGTGTTGCGTAGTCACCGGGGATGGTGTCGTTGTCATATTCTTTCGCGCGCTTGACGATGATCTGCGTCATTTGCGCAATTTCACGCATGAACTCTTCGCGGCTGATCTTGCCGCGCTCCATTTGCGCGAGCTTGAATTCCCATCCACCCGTTAACTCGGGTGCGGTTAGTTCAGAAACACCCAGACCGCGTAGCAAGATCATGAGCTGAAACGCCTTGGCCGTGGGAATTAGCTCACGTGCTTCGCGCACCAGATATTTTTCATTCAGCAGACCTTCAATGATCGCCGCGCGAGTGGCCGGTGTGCCCAGACCTTTACCTGCCATGGCATCGCGCAGTTCTTCATCATCAACCAGCTTGCCTGCGCCCTCCATGGCGGAGAGCAGCGTCGCTTCCGAATAGCGCGCGGGCGGTTTGGTGACGAGGCTTTGTGGTTCGACTTTGTCGGACTTCACCTTCTCGTCTTTGGCCACAGGGACTAGTGTGCCGGTGGTCTCGCCGTCTTTCGCGTCTTTGCTGGGCTCGATCGCTTCCTTGCCGTACACCGCCAGCCAGCCAGGCGTGGTGAGAATTTTTCCTTCAGTTTTGAACTGATGACCAGAGACCTCGGTATAGCGAGTCGTGATCAGATATTCGGCCGCCGGGAAAAATACAGCCATGAATCGGCGAGCAACGAGATCGTAGAGTTTTTGCTCGGGCTCGGAGAGATTTTTCGGCGCTTGTGTGGTCGGAATGATCGCGAAGTGATCGCTGATTTTCGTGTTGTCGAAAATACGTTTGTTCGGCTTCACCCATTTGCTGTTGAGAATCTGCGCGGCAAATGGATAGTAATTATTGCTTTCACTGAGTGTTTCCAGTGTCTGAGTCACCGTGGGTAGATAATCCTCCGGCAAATGACGTGAATCGGTACGAGGATAGGTCAGTACCTTGTGCCGTTCGTACAGTGCCTGTGCCAGGCCCAGTGTATTTTTTGCAGAAAAACCAAAGCGGGCATTCGCTTCCCGCTGCAGGCTGGTCAGGTCAAACAGTGCCGGCGCCATCGATGTGCTGGGGCGCGACTCTTCTGTGACGATACCTGTCTTGCCCCGACATGCGGCCACGATTGATTCGGCAGCCGCTTTGCTCCACAGGCGTTCTGCGCGCTTTTCAGGATCGGCTTCATCTTTTTTGAATTTGGTGTCTAGCCAGCGCCCTTCATACACGCCCGCAGCACAAACGAATTCCGCGTGGACTTCCCAGTAATCCCTGGACACGAATCGTTTGATTTTTTCTTCGCGCTCGACAACGATCGAGAGTGTCGGCGTTTGCACACGACCGACGGTCGTTAGATAAAAACCACCTTCCTTAGAATTGAAGGCCGTCATCGCGCGGGTGCCATTGATACCGATTAGCCAGTCGGCTTCGCTGCGGCAACGCGCGGCATCGGCGAGCGGCAGCATTTCGGTGTCGTCGCGCAGATGTTGGAAGGCATCGCGGATCGCGCCCTGAGTCATCGACTGCAGCCACAAACGTTTGATGGGCTGCTTGGCTTTCGCGTATTGAACAATCAGCCGGAAAATCAGTTCGCCTTCGCGTCCCGCGTCACAGGCATTGATGACTGCACCGACATCTTTACGCTTAAGCAGTTTGTTCAGCAGCTTCAGGCGCGATTCGGTTTTTTGTATGGGATTGAGCGCGAAATACGGTGGAATCATCGGCAAGTTCGCAAATGACCACTTGCCGCGCTTCACATCATGCTCTTCGGGCGCAGCAATTTCCACCAGATGGCCGACGGCCGATGACAGCACATAATTGTCAGATTCGAAATACTCATCGTGCTTGGTAAAGCCTCCGAGACTCTTCGCGATGTCATTCGCGACAGAGGGCTTCTCGGCAATGATGAGGGTTTTGGTCATAATTAATCCGGTAAACGGGCATGTGGGCTCGGCAATTTCGACTGCCCGCGCGCATGCGTTAGGGGTTCAGCGCCTGATAATTGCTGAAAAATCGCTGATATTTTGGCAATTATTGGCTAAATGCGGCCAATGATAAGCGGGTTATCCGGGAATTCGCAAGGAGGGTCTTGCGGTAGGTGCAGCGGAAACGCGACCGAGATCAATGATAGACCGGTGGTCCGGCAGCGTCGTCATCAATAAACAACTCGTCAAGGATCAGCCCGTCAGGCTCCTTGCCCTGGCTCCAAAGCACCATCAAGACGATGACTTTGAGTTTATCGAGCTGAATCGGCGACTCGTTGATTGCGCAGGCACGTTCGATGACGATTTCACGCTGGATCGCGTTAATGACTTCGGCAGATTCGAGAAACTCGATGAAACCGATGGCGGGAGTTCCCAAGGCTTCGTACTCCTGCTCGGCATAGACGCGAAAGCCGAAGGAGAATGCAGTCTGCCGCGCCTGTTGACTGAACATCTCGTTGGTGGTTTCGGCGAGATCGGTCAGCCAGCCCAGTGCGCTGGAAATTTCTTCTTCTTCAAAACCCACTGCCGACAATTTTTTGGCGAGCGCCGCTGAATCCGGGCAAGCATCTGGTCGGTAATAAGTTTCGTAAAGGTAAACGAGCACCTCGAACATGCTCGTAATGTAGCCGCATAAGGCTATCGGCACAAGCGCGGTCCTCAAAAACTTTGCGGGATGTTTATTCAGCGGCCGGCGTTTTTAATTTTACCAAGACTTTTTTCTTTTAATTTCAGCAGCTTAGGGAATATTGTCGGCACCGGGATTTTTGTTTGCAAATAATTCAGAGACCCGCAGAAATAACACGTCAAATTGGGTGCATCGAATAAATGAGTGCTTTACGGTGAGTCGGCGGGCTTGTTTAATTGCGCAGTGAGGAAAATCAAGGAACTGATGCCAGTTTTACAGAGATAAGATTTTTCGGTTTTATTTGCGCAGTTTTTTCTGACAGTTTTTATTGAAGTTTCAGCTAATACGCCGATATTGTCCGCCCGGCAGTAATTCCATTTTTCCATTTAGTTCCAGTGTCAGCAATCCCGCTTGAACTTCTGCGACAGACAAATCAGAACGTTGCAAAAGTTGGTCAACGGACACCGGATCATAACCAGCAACCTCAAGCAAATAGTGCAATGAGGGATCGGTTTGCATGGTGTCATTGGGTGCTGGCTCCAATAAGTGGCCGGGGCTCCAACGCAGCTCTTCCATAATATCTTGCGCAGATTCCACCAGCTTCGCACCTTGTCGTATCAGTACATGGCAACCCTTGGACAAGGGCGAATGAATCGAGCCGGGAATTGCAAACACCTCCCTGCCTTGTTCCAATGCGCTGCGAGCCGTAATTAGAGAGCCGGATTGTGCGGCTGCCTCAACCACCAGAACACCCATCGCCAAACCACTGATAATGCGATTGCGCCGCGGGAAGTTGGATGCTATCGCTGGTGTACCCAATGGATACTCGCTGAGTAGGCACCCTGCTTCGGCGATTTGGTGGGCCAGTTCCCGGTTGCGTGCCGGATAGACCAAATCCAGACCGGTGCCTGTCACTGCCACAGTGGATCCACCAACACGGCCAGATCGTGTGTGGAGTAAAGCGCCTTGATGTGCGGCGGCATCAATCCCCAGAGCCAGGCCTGAGATAACCGCCAGTCCTGCAGCACTTAATACCTGAGCGAATCTTTCCGCATTTTGCATGCCTTGTTTCGTCGCATTGCGACTACCTACAACGGCAATCGATGGACAAGTAAGAAGAGAGATATCACCTTTGGCATAAAGCACAGGCGGCGGATCGCTAATGTTGAGCAGTGATTTGGGGTAGTGGTGGTCGGCGAGTGTCAGTACATAATTGTCCGGATGGTCCGCCCATGCCAGTGTGCGGTCTATCTTGGTTTGCAAGACTTCGGAAACGGGAGCGCAGAGTGCATAGGCAATTTTTTCCGGAACGCATTTTTGTAACGCTGAAAACCCCGCATTGAAAATGTCCGAAGGCATTCCAAAACGCGTCAGTAGCTCGCGTGCAGTTTGCGGACCGACACCTTCGGTGTCCATCAACCTGACCCACGATGCAAGTTCCTCAGCGCTTGTCATCGCACATCCCGGTCGACTGACTCAACTGTATCTCCGATCGTGAAAGTATCTCTTGCACGCATGACCACTGCCAGCGCAGCCTCATCGGAAACATCAAAGACTAACAGGTTGGCAATTTCGTCTAGCATGGATCCTTTTGGGGCAGGCTGGTTGGCTTGGCTGTAAATTTTAACGTGTCGTACCACGGCGACGACGCTGCCAGTATCCAGACCTTGGCGCAGGCCCCGATTGATGGCCACAATGTCGTTCACACTGGCCCATTTCGCACCCTTCAGCACGGCGGCCACACGTCCCCAGACAGCCGGCGTCGGATGAGGCAACCACCGTTGTTGTTCGAGGTTTACCAATGGAACAAGCCGATCGCCTACCAGAATTTCGGCATCGGATGAGGTCACCTTGAATTGGTGCATCGCATCGCTTCCCGCTCTCAGCAGTTGAGCCGTGCCTACGCGCAGACTGGTCAATGCCAGCGGTTTTCCTGTGTCGGGATCGACGATCGTTTGCAGAGGACGGATCACCTGGAACCGCGTGTGCTCGTTCACTGTGCCGGACACAAAGATCGCATCACCCATCGAAGCCATTCGTCGCCCACCTGCCAAGCCGACGACCTTAGGCGCCAGCGCTAGTCCATCGGCGGGTAGCAAGGTCGTCTTGCTCAGCCTTTTTTCAAGGTCGGGTGCAATCACAGGCAAGGGCGCGACGCGCAGGCTTTCTGTACGGACCGTAGGTGAGCGGCGGACCACGGATACGGCATCGCTCTGCCGCAAACCCAGTTGCTGCCGCTCGCGATCAAAGTAGATGGTCTGACCCGGATAAATCCAGTGCGGATCGCGAATCTGTTCACGATTGCGTTCCCAGACGGCGCTCCAGCACCACGGATTCTCCAGAAAGGTGGCGGCGATTTGCCACAAGGTATCCCCCTCTTTCACCCGGTGCGTATCGGGTGCATTCATTAAAAACTCGCAACGGGCCTTGGCTACTGCCTGCGGGAGCAGGACGAACAGAAGCAACAGGGCGGCTGTGCTAAACTTTTTCATCAGATTTCACTCTTGTTTGTGACTATCGAAACAGATTTGGCCATCACAAAATGCGTTGTGGATTTTGCACGAACATGAATGGCTGCTGTTTTGTAATCACTGAATTTTTTGTCTTTGTTGCGCAAAAGCTGTATGCCTCTACGAACAATCCTCCGTTACCCAGATAGTCGCTTGCACAAGATCGCCAAACCGGTGACGGTATTTGATGATCGCCTCAAGCAATTGGTCGCCGACATGGCAGAAACCATGTATGAAGCGCCAGGTATTGGCTTGGCCGCGACGCAAATTGATGTGCATGAGCAAGTTATCGTGCTCGATGTTTCCGAAACGCGGGATCAGTTGCAGGTGCTGATCAATCCCGAAATTCTCTGGGCTAGCGAAGAGCGACGGGTGTACGACGAGGGCTGCTTGTCTGTGCCCGGCATTTTTGATGGTGTCGAGCGCCCTTCCCAGATACGCGTGCGGGCGCTAAATGTCGATGGCGTCCCTAGTGAATTTGAGGCTGATGGTTTGCTTGCAGTCTGTGTTCAGCATGAAATGGATCATTTGCTTGGCAAGGTCTTTGTGGAATACCTATCGCCGCTCAAGCGCAATCGCATCAAGAGCAAACTGCAAAAGGAAGAGCGCGAGCTCAAAAAAGAACGTCAGCCCGTCACGGTGCGTTAATCAATGAAAGTCATTTTCGCCGGCACGCCTGAATTTGCTGCCGTCGCCCTTGCCGCGTTACATCAGGCGGGTTTCGATCTGCCGCTGGTACTCACCCAGCCCGATCGTCCTGCCGGGCGCGGCATGCAGTTGCAACCCTCGCCCGTCAAACAGCTTGCGCAGCAATATGGCATTCCAGTGGCGCAGCCGGTTTCACTGAAAACCGATGGCAAATACCCTGAAATTGCGGCGCACGCACAGGCCTTGCTGCGCGATACGCCGCATGACGTGATGGTGGTGGCCGCGTATGGACTTATTTTGCCCGCATCGGTATTACAGATACCGCGGCTTGGCTGCATCAACATTCATGCCTCGCTGCTGCCGCGCTGGCGCGGCGCGGCGCCGATTCACCGCGCGATCGAGGCGGGTGATACCCAAACTGGCATCACCTTGATGCAAATGGATGAAGGGCTGGACACCGGCGCCATGATTGCCATGGCCTCTGAGGCGATTGCCCCGGATGAAACTACCGCAAGCCTGCACGACCGGCTGGCTGCCTTGGGCGGGCGCATGATAGTGGAAGCACTGACCCGACTGGCACAAGGCGCTGACCTCAATCTGACGCCACAACCCTCCGAAGGTGTCAGTTACGCCGCCAAGATATCGAAACAGGAAGCTGTGCTCGATTTCCGACAGCCTGCTGCGGTCCTCGAGCGGCGCATCCGCGCGTTTCATCCTTTTCCCGGTGCCGTCGCGCAGATTGGCGATGTGGCGCTCAAGGTGAGCGCGGCTCGTCTGTCGACGGCGCGCGGCGAGGCAGGTGAAGTGCTGGCCGCCGATGCGTCGGGCGTGACGGTTGCCTGTGGTGAGGGGGCGCTGATATTCACCGAAATGCAAAAACCGGGTGGCAAGCGACTTGCTGCCGCGCCCTTCCTGCAAGGATTTCCAATCGCCGCAGGGCAGCGCTTTCAAATCATTGCTTGAATTACCGTTATAATTCGGTGGCGCCGATTTGATGAAACAAGTCAAAACCAGCTTGCGGGCGCCGGGGAGAAAGTCCCAGCACAAATACTGCTAAAGCGGAACGCGCACCCGGCTTCGCTTTGCAGGCCGGGTTTTTTTATGTGCGCATCAAGAATCTGTGTCGTTTGTTTTAACGAGACAGAGTCTGAAAACATACCGTATTTACAAAACTGTACTCGATGAAACGCGACGCCATTTCCTCTACCGAAGCCCAGCTGCGCTCACTGCTGGCACAGCGAATTCTGATCCTCGACGGTGCGATGGGCACCATGATTCAGCGCTACAAGCTGAGTGAGGAAGATTATCGTGGCACGCGCTTTGCCGATTTCTCGGTGCCCGGTAAAGAGGTTTTTGTCAAAGGCAATAATGAATTGCTGACGCTGACTCAGCCGCACATCATTCAGGAAATTCACGAGCAATATCTGGCCGCGGGCGCCGATCTGATCGAGACCAACACCTTTGGTTCGACCAGCATCGCCCAGGACGATTACCACATGGCGCATCTCGTCTATGAGATGAATGTGCAGGCGGCGCGAATTGCGCGCGCGGCTTGCGACAAATACGCCACACCCGACAAGCCGCGTTTCGTCGCCGGCGCATTGGGGCCTACGCCGAAAACAGCATCCATCTCGCCGGACGTTAATGATCCCGGTGCGCGCAATGTGAATTTCGATCAGCTCGTTGCCGCGTATCTCGAGCAGACCCGCGCGTTGGTGGAAGGCGGCGCTGACGTGCTGCTGGTCGAAACCGTATTCGACACGCTCAACTGCAAGGCAGCCTTGTTTGCTATTGATCAGTTCTTTGAAGAGAGCGGTCAGCGTTTGCCCATCATGATTTCAGGGACCGTGACCGATGCATCGGGCCGCGTGTTGTCCGGGCAAACGGTCAGCGCATTCTGGAATTCGGTTCGACATGCCAAGCCACTTACTATTGGATTGAATTGCGCACTCGGTGCGGCGCTCATGCGTCCGTATGCAGAAGAGCTGTCAAAAATCGCCGAAACTTTCGTTTGTATTTATCCCAACGCTGGTCTGCCCAATCCCATGTCGGATACCGGGTTTGATGAGACCCCGGATGTGACTTCGTCGCTACTAAAAGATTTTGCTGATAGTGGTTTTGTAAATATTGCCGGTGGCTGCTGCGGTACAACGCCCGAGCATATTCAGGCGATTGCCGAGACAGTAAAAACGATCGCACCGCGCAACATCCCCACACACCTGCACCAGATGCGGCTATCAGGTCTTGAGCCCTATGTGATCGACGAGGACTCGCTGTTTGTCAACGTGGGCGAGCGTACCAATGTCACCGGCTCGAAAGCTTTCGCGCGCATGATCCTCAACGAGCAATATGAGGAGGCGCTTGCCGTCGCACGTCAGCAGGTGGAGAACGGTGCGCAAATCATTGATGTGAACATGGATGAGGCGATGCTAGATTCTGTCGCCGCTATGTCGCGCTTTCTGAATCTGATCGCAGGCGAGCCCGATATTGCGCGCGTGCCCATCATGATCGATTCATCAAAATGGTCCGTGATCGAGGCCGGCCTGAAGTGCGTTCAGGGCAAGGCTGTCGTGAACTCCATCTCGATGAAAGAGGGCGAAGAGGAATTCCTGCGTCAAGCGACACTTTGCCGCCGCTATGGTGCTGCCGTGATCGTGATGGCCTTTGACGAACAGGGCCAAGCAGATACGTTTGCACGCAAGAGGGAAATCTGCGAACGCGCCTATCGGCTGCTGGTCGACAAGATTGATTTTCCACCTGAGGACATCATCTTTGATCCGAATATCTTCGCTATCGCTACTGGCATCGAAGAGCACAACAATTATGCGGTTGATTTTATCGAGGCCACACGCTGGATACGCGAGAACCTACCGCATGCCAAAGTCAGCGGCGGCGTCTCAAATGTAAGTTTCTCTTTCCGCGGAAATGACCCTGCGCGCGAAGCCATTCATACCGTCTTTTTGTATCACGCGATTCGTGCCGGTATGACCATGGGTATCGTCAACGCCGGCATGATTGGTGTGTACGACGATCTGGCACCGGAGTTGCGCGAGTGTGCCGAAGACGTGGTGCTCAATCGCCGTCCGGATGCCACCGAGCGCATGATCGAGCTGGCTGCGACGCTGAAGTCTGATGGCAAGAGAGAAGAACAGAATCTTGTCTGGCGTGATGCGCCCGTCGAAAAGCGGCTCGCTCATGCGCTCATTCATGGCATTACACAATGGATTGTTGAAGACACCGAAGAAGCGCGTGCGCAAGTCGCTAGCAGTGGTGGTCGTCCGATTCACGTGATCGAAGGCCCGCTGATGGATGGCATGAACATCGTGGGCGACCTTTTTGGACAAGGCAAAATGTTTTTGCCTCAGGTCGTCAAATCCGCCCGCGTAATGAAGCAGGCTGTCGCGCATCTGATACCGTTTATTGAAGAAGAAAAGCTTGCAGAAGAACAGCGTACTGGCGTAGCCGCCAAGCCTAAAGGCAAGATCGTGATTGCGACGGTGAAGGGTGATGTGCATGACATCGGCAAGAACATCGTTTCAGTCGTCCTGCAATGCAATAACTTCGAAGTCGTGAACATGGGTGTAATGGTGCCTTGCTCGGAGATTCTGGCCAAAGCTAAGGCAGAGAATGCCGACATCATCGGCCTGTCTGGATTGATTACGCCCTCGCTGGAAGAAATGGCGCATGTGGCGAAAGAGATGCAACGCGATCCGCATTTCCGCATGCTAAAGATCCCGCTGCTGATCGGCGGCGCTACCACCAGCCGTGCACACACGGCGGTCAAGATTGCGCCGAACTACGAAGGCCCGGTTGTTTATGTGCCGGATGCGTCTCGATCAGTTTCTGTGGCGCAGTCCCTGCTGACGCCCGAGTCGCGTGATAAATATGTGGATGAGCTGGCGACTGATTACGAGCGCATCCGCGTCCAGCACGCGGGCAAAAAAGCCTTGCCCATGCTCGCACTCGAAGCGGCACGTAAAAACAAGATGTCATTGTTCTTTGATGGCAAACATGCTCCACGTAAGCCGCGCTTCGTAGGCAGACGTCATTTCCGCAATGTCGATTTGGCGACGCTGGCTAACTACATTGATTGGGGTCCGTTTTTTCAGACCTGGGATCTGGCCGGTCCCTTCCCGGCGATCCTGACTGATCCGGTGGTGGGTGAGTCCGCGAGCAATGTTTATCGCGAAGCGCAAGCCATGCTGAAAAAAATCATTGATGGCCGTTGGCTAACAGCCAATGGCGTGATGGCGATTTTGCCAGCCAACAGTGTCAACGATGACGACATTGAAATTTACACCGACGAGACTTGCAGCGAAGTCGCCTTTACGTACTACGGATTGCGGCAGCAAACTGAAAAGCCGGTGATTGATGGTGTTGCTCGACCCAATCAATGTCTGGCTGATTTTGTCGCGCCCAAGGCCTCGGGAATTACGGATTACATCGGTTTGTTCGCCGTTACCTCGGGTATAGGTATAGAAAAGCATGAGAAGCGTTTTGAAGATGCCAATGATGATTATTCATCCATCATGCTCAAGGCATTGGCTGATCGCTTTGCCGAAGCCTTTGCCGAGTATCTGCATGAGCGGGTTCGCAAGGAATTGTGGGCCTATGCGAGCGATGAGCATCTCGATACCGGCGCGCTGATCGCCGAGGCTTATCAGGGTATCCGGCCAGCGCCCGGTTATCCTGCTTGTCCCGAGCACACCGTCAAGGCGGATATGTTCCGCATTCTCGAGGCCGAAGACATTGGCATGACCCTCACAGAATCGTTTGCCATGTTCCCTGGCGCGGCGGTCTCAGGTTTTTATTTTGCGCATCCGGAGTCGAAGTACTTCACGGTTGGAAAAATCGGCGAAGATCAGCTGCGCGACATGGCCCAAAGACGCAAGGTATCCGTCGAGCAGCTGCAGAGCTGGCTGGCGCCGAATCTCTGATTGGTTGTGTAAGGTATTCGGCACTATCAAGGTCGAGCTCAGGGTCGTCGCGAAGTTCTTTAGACGACTGAGACTTTCATGCCGACGGCAGAGGTGCGCCATCCACAAAAACTTTCAGCTCATTGGCTTCAAACGCTTGCCAGGATTCGTTGGTGGTCAGTGGCTCGGTGACGATGAGGGCCACGCGATCATTGGGTGTTGTGACCTTAGAAAAATCTACTGACAAATCCTGATCCGATAATCTGGCCTGCGTAAAAGGATATTGCCTGACAAGGTAGTGCAAGCGTGTTGAGCAGTGTGCAAACAGCGCAGAGCCATCCGAGAGCATCATATTGAATACCCCATGACTCGCGATGTCCTTCGTGAGTTCGTCGATGGCTGTACGCAGCGCTGACATCGTTGGCAAGCTGTCGCCGAAGCGCTCATGCAGCGATTGCAGCAGATAACAAAACGCCTGCTCACTATCGGTGGTTCCTACCGGGCGGAAAGTGCCCGTCAGATTCGGTGAAAAATTTTTCAGGTCGCCGTTATGAGCAAACACCCAGTAACGACCCCAGAGTTCGCGAATGAAGGGGTGGCAATTCTCCAGAGCGACATGTCCTTGGGTAGCTTTGCGGATATGCGCGATGACATTTTTTGATTTGATCGGATAGCGCTTGATCAACTCGGCCACAGGTGAGGCAATCGCTGATTCGTGGTCGACAAACAGCCTTACGCCTGCACCTTCGAAGAAGGCAATACCCCAGCCGTCTTTGTGTTCATCGGTTTGGCCGCCGCGCGTTGCAAAGCCGGTAAAGCTGAACACGATGTCGGTCGGCACATTGCAATTCATGCCCAATAGCTGGCACATGGGATTCAAAAAAAGAAGTGAATAGTGCTCGTAACGGTATCATGAATTCATCAACATCCCTGCAAGACCCGGGCGTTGCGGCAGTTCGGCACAGCATCGCCAGAGTGCGTGACCCGAGCTTGCATATTTGGCCTCAAAGGGCGTGAGAGCTTCCGCAGGTGTGCTGTCATGCATCTCGGCGTGCACGGTAATGCCACTCAGTTGATGCAGCGATAACGCGAATTCATCGATATAAGTTTTCCAGTTGCTGCGGCATTCGATACGACCACCTAGCGCCACCACCACGGGGAAAATCGCATGTCCATGCCACCGCCGTCCCAGCTGCGACTTCTTGGGCCAGGGGTTCGGATACAAGAGATAGTGCTGTCGCGGGTAGATGCCTTCGGCGAGCATGAGCCGCCAGTAATCAACCAGGTCGGCGCGCACCGTGATGAAATTTTCCGGCAGGTCTGCTGGCCATCGGACGTCGCGGCTCAGTCGGTCCGCTGACTGATCGACACCAATAACGAAACTGTCCGGAAAGGTTTGTGCGAGTTTGCGGGTGGATAGACCAACGCCACACCCAGCATCCAGTATCAGTGGCGTGTCGCCGTGCGATTTCCAAGCAGCGATACTGGTGGTAAATGCTTCAAGATTGACTGCGGCAACAGGCTTGCGGAAAGCGGTCGCTGCGTGTTTTGCGACGACCGCTTGCAGCTGCTCATGCAAGCTGGCTTGATTGCTTTGAACGGGTCGAGAATTGGCGTGCATGCAATGAGAGAATACACCTCGTTCTGCAGACAGTCAGGCTGGCGCAAATGATGCGCCTAGTGAAGCACGACCGGTTGCCCCATCAGAGAGCCATAGCCGCTCAGGAATTCGTCTACGTCCTCAACGCTGGGTTCGCTTGCGATCAGCTCGCGGACATGTTGACGGAAGGCTTCGGCCAGTGGTCCGGCAATGAACGTTTCGCGTCGCGCAGGCTTGTCCAGTATTTCGTAGCCACCGAAACGCATGGTTTCCATGCCGGCTTGCGCACCGAATTCAACGACGCTGTAATGCTCACTGTTGTAGATCAGGTTCATGTGTGCTCCTTGATTTGGTACACCGAAGATCAATTTTCCTGTCCTTGTAGATGGCGCTGTGAAGCGATTTTTCAATAGCAGCACGTCGCAAATCTCATCCCCGCTGCCTGCAATGATGGACAGCATCAATGACTGCAGTCGATTTCGGCGCCCAACAACAATTTTTCCCGGTACTGGTCTTCTTGCAAAAACGCACGAATGGCTGGCAGATGCGATGCATCGGCGATACCAAGATAAATTTGCTGAGGCGCCTGCCGCAGCATGCGGTTGAGCATGACCCGCACGGTCAGATTGCCATGGCAGCACGGACACCCCGGTGCAATCCGTTGTAATTGCAACTGACTCGCTGCAGCCAGATCTTCCAGCAAGCCAGTGCCATCGGGCAGACCCTCGATGATCACGCCTGCGCTAGTCTGCGAGGCAACCGACGCGATGGCCTTTTCCCGGTCACCCGGAGTGCCACCGTAGACCAGCGTCATCAGTGTCATTCGCTGGCTTTTTTAGGGCCCTTGCTTGACTCGACACCGAGCTGCTTGAGCTTGCGGTACAGGTGCGTGCGCTCAAGGCCTGTACGTTCAGCAACTCGGGTCATGCTGCCGCCCTCGCGTACCAGATGATGCTCGAAATAAGCGCGCTCAAAGGCATCACGTGCTTCTCGCAGAGGCAATTCAAAAGACACACGGAAATCATTTTCTGACGAGCCAAATGAGGTAGCTTGCAAGGCGCCATTGAAACTTTTCCCATTGCCATTGAGCGTATGGGTTACTGGCGTGAGGTCCATTTTTTCCTGCAATCCCATACCGCGCATGCTTTGTGAAATGAGACTGCCGCGGGCATGATCCGAGCCACGCGAAAGACCTTGCTGCACGGTCTTGAGAAGTTTTTGTAGCGAGATAGGTTTTTCCAGGAAATTCATCGCACCGATGCGCGTAGCCTCAACCGCCGTATCAATGGTGGCGTGCCCGGACATCATGATGACGGGCATGGTCAGCAAGCCATCGCGTTGCCATTCTTTGAGAAGGGTTACGCCATCGATATCGGGCATCCAGATATCCAGCAGCACCAGATCGGGCGCGCCCGAGAGGCGAATTTCGCGTGCATGATTGGCATCTTCGGCCGTCGTGACCACATGTCCTTCATCGCCCAGAATCTCGGATAAGAGCTCCCGGATACCCATTTCATCGTCAACTACCAAAATATTTGCCATCTGCCTGCCTTTTCATATCAATGCAAGGGAGTCGCCGCACAGAAATTGTATTTTTTGCAACAACTAATGTCAAACAGTTAAATATTCGGCCCTGCAAGCTTGCGCAGCAAGACCAGTACTTTGGCGCCCGGCCCGTCCTTTCGGTTTTGCAGCTCAATCGTTCCGCCGTGCTCCTCGATAATTTTCTTGACCACCGGCAACCCTAGCCCGGTGCCACGCCGCTTCGAGGTGGCGTAGGGTTCGAAGGCGCGAGCCAACATGCGCGGGTCAAAACCCGAACCGTTGTCGGCAATAGTCAGGCGAACGGCGGTTCGGGTACTGCCTTCCGCTTCAGCGTAGTGCACGGTCTCCGTGGTGACGTCGATGCGCACACTGTGCGGGTTGTCATCGGCTTCGGATGTCGCGTCCTGCGCGTTCTGGAGTAGGTTGTGTACCACTTGTCGTAATTGAGTTGCATCCCCCAGGATGCGCGGCAGATCGTCAGACAGCTGCGCTCGTATGGAACGAAGGTCTTTGCTGTCGGGATAAAGTTCAAGGATTTCCTCAATCAGCGCATTGAGATCCAGTGGCTGTAATTGGGGTGGCGGTGTCTTCGCATAATCCCGAAAATTGTCCACCATTTGTTGCATGGCCAACACTTGATTGACGATGGTATTAGTACCTCTTTCAAGCAATGCGCTGTCGTTTATATCCAGTTTGGGCTGCAACTTCATCATCAAGCGCTCGGCGGACAACTGTATCGGCGTCAGCGGATTCTTAATCTCATGCGCGAGACGACGTGCGACTTCTGCCCACGCGATGGAGCGCTGTCCTGAAATCAGGTCGGAGATATCGTCAAACACCACTACATAACCTGAGCCTGATCCGACCGGTAGCCGACCACCGCGCGCCAAAAGCGTGATATCGCCGTCGCCCTCTTCGCCAATCATGCGGCGCGGTATCTCGATCTGTTGTTGCCAGTACTGAGCTGCAGGTTCGACGTTCTCGCCCGCCGCTTGGGCGTTTTGGTTGGAGAACGCATCAATGACCGGTTGGCTGAAGGCGGCTGCGCTGCCAATTGAAGCAAAGACGTGGCCCTGAAATGGCGCCAGATCCTGATGCAGAATGCGGTTCGCCGAGGCATTGAAGGTAACGAGCCTAAGCTGTTCATCGAGCACCATCACGCCTGCCGACATATTTGCCAGCACGGATTCAAGATAGGCCTTGGCGTCTTCCAGTGCCTGCCGGTTACGTTCAACAGCAGCGCGCGCGTCTGCCAGTTGCATGGTCATCGTATTGAATGATTGCGTCAGCGTACCCAACTCGTCGGAGGTCGCCACAATCGGACGCGGAGACAGATTGCCTTCGGCCACGGCCTTCGTGCCCTCGGCCAGTAGCAGCAGTGGCTCTGCAAGATCGCTCGCAAGAAGGAAGGCACTCACCATGGCGGCGAATACAGCGAGCAGCAAAACCAGCGTGAGCGTGATCAGATAAAAGCGACGAAGCCCATCTCTCGCGAGCGCACGCTCCTGGTAACCGCTATAAGCATCGCGTAGCGCTTCCGCATTCGCCGCCAATTGTTCTGGCACGGGTTGCAAAACTTGCAGGTAGCGCATGCCGCTACCTAGTGACGTGAGTGAGCCGTCACCCAGAATAGCCACGACAACGCGCAACCTGAAATCACTTCCTGTGGTTGGCCCAGCACCAGATTCGCCTTCGATGATGCCGAAACCGTCGAAAGTTTTTGCGCGAGTGACCATGGCTTGCGTAGGCAGCTCCGGTGCCAGACGCGTGAGCTTGCCTCCTGCGGTGGCGATCAGACGACCATTTTCTGAAACCACCAGCACATCTTGCAGTTGCTCGCGTTCAGCAATTTTCGCCAGTTGCGACGTCAGCGTCGCATCAGGCATATCGGTCAACTCTGATGCCACGCGGCGTGAGCGAGCGCGAAGATCTGCGAGCGAGGCCTCCAGCGCCCCACGACCGAGTTTTACGCCGGATTCCAGTGCTGATTCCACTTCAATATTGAACCAGGACTCGATCGAGCGCGAGACGAACTGTACCGACACCATGTAAATAATGATGCCCGGCACGATGCCCATCACCGTAAAGAGCAGCACCAGCCGGGTCATCAGCTTTGATCCGAAGCGCCCGCGACGATAGCGGCTATAGAGTCGGGCTAGCAGGAAGGACACCAGCACGAACAGGGCGGTGCCTACGGCGAGATTCGCACCGAAAATCCAGGAGTAATAGTCTTCAAAGAGCTGGGCATTTTCGCTGGCGGCGGCCAGTAGGTAGAGCAGCACACCTACTGTCATCGCCGCGGCGAACAGCACGTAGCGAAGTGCGCGCTTCACTTGCCCTCAGCCTTGTAGTTGAAATTCGACCAGCCTGAAGAAAGCCGCCATTCATTGTTGCTCATCGCACTGACTTGAATGGGCTTAGGGAGTTGGCTGATATCGAGTCCGAACTGAACCGATACCGCATAAGCAGCATCGCGGGTAAGGGCATTACTGTCTGCAATTACCCAACGACCGGGTCTGCGCAGTAAAGCCAGCATGTCATCGAGGCGCGTGAAATTACGATGCAAATTGCCATCGATGGAGACTCGGTAGCGCTCTGTCAGCAAATTGTAGGAAAGCCTGAAGGTGCGGGTCGATTTGATGGCCACTTCATCAAACCAGTACCAGCGTGGCCGTGATACCTGAACCTGCAGCGTGAAATACAGCGGTACACCGCGCTTCAGCGCTTCTTCGAGTGTGCGCGAAAGTTCAACCGAAAAACTCGAGGCCAAGCGATAGCCCTCATCGCTCGCCTCGATGTTGGCGTCAACCAGCTCAATGCCCTCACCCGCCAGCGCTGTCGGTGGGGACAACAAAACCAGCGAGGCTAGAAAAAAGCTTATGAAGAGTCGATGAATCACACAGGCTGGCGGCGCGATGCGCCACGGAAAATTTGGTGAGATGGTATCAAACTGAGGGCTTTTGGAGTAGCGCGTAAAACAGCCCGTCATGGTCCTGATCGGGGGCTGCAACCGGCAGCAGCTGTCCGGGCGCATCAAGCACAATGGCCCGATGCCGCTCAATCAGGCGTTCTGCCTGATCGGTAGATTCTTCGGGCCATATCGAGCAGGTCACCAGAAGTAGTTTTCCGCCCGGCTGCAGCATCGCCCACAGATTGTCGAGAATGGCGGCCGACTGTGTGGCCAGTTGGCTGGCGTCCTCAGGCCGGCGCAACCACCGAATATCAGGATGGCGCCGCACAATGCCCGATGCCGTGCAGGGGACATCGGCAAGAATGCGGTCAAACAGGCGACCATCCCATCCCTCCCGCCGGCTTGCATCCGCGCACAGCAAGCGGGCTGACAGCCCGAGTCGCTCGAGATTTTGCGCCACACGCTCAAGGCGCTCTGAATCCTGATCGATGGCGGTCAGATCGATATCGGCCAACTCGAGCAGATGTCCGGTCTTGCCGCCCGGGGCCGCACAAGCGTCCAGCACACGCATGCCTGCTTTCACATCTAGCAAGGGCGCCGCCAATTGCGCGCCCGCGTCCTGCACTGACACCAGACCCTGCATGAAACCCGGTATCTCTGTCACCGGCATCGGTCGTTTGAGCCGTACAGCCGATGGACCAATCGATTCAGCCGCCAACCCATGCTGCGCAAGCAGCGTCAGATAGTCCGCCACGCTGCTCTTGCGCACATTCACTCGCAAGCTCATGGGCCCTTGTACATTGCCCGCGGCCAGCAGTGATTGCCATTGCGCTGGCCATGCTTCGCGCGCCTTGTCGATCCACCATTGCGGATAATTCCATTGCGCTGTTTCGTCGTTTTGCAGTTGCCGCAGCAGTTGCTCGCGTTCGCGCGTATAGCGGCGCAACACGGCATTCACCAGACCTTTGGCCTTGGCCAGTTCACGATCTGCGCCGCAGGCTGTCACCGTCTGATCCACCAAGGTATGTTCAGTGTAAGCGGGCTCGGTTTCAGACAGCAGTGCCAGCGCACAGCACAGCAGACTGTGCAGCCGGGCTTGCTGAACAGGCTTGTCCGTCAGCAGCGCAAGCAATGCGCGACCTCGGCCCCAGTGACGCATGCTGCGATAACTGAGGTCCTGTATTGCGCCACGCGCTGCGCCGCTGGCACGCATCGTTTCAAAGACCGA
>JAIXYM010000103.1 GCA_027490255.1 Oxalobacteraceae bacterium
ATCACAGCACCGACTTTGAAATCCCCGGATTCTTCAAAAAATAAATTCATCAACCACGCCACTTCAAGGAATTCTTGTTAGTTCGAAAGAGAGCACATCGCAGGATGGTGCTGTTGTATTTCATCCGTTGTATTTCATCCGTTGTATGTCATTCGTCGTTTCGTAATTTCTTAACTTCGTAATCTCGTAACTTCGTAATATCTTCAGGCGCAGAAGGCTAGCACTTCATCAATGTACTGGTCAAAATCAGACAGACCATGATCACTGCCATCAATCACCCGCTGCTGCGCGCCAGGATAATGCGCGACCATCTCGCGCCAGTCCAACACTTCATCACCGGTTGCTGCGATCAAAAAATAACGTTCCGCGCGGGTGATACGAGCCACTTCAATTGAGACAAGCTCATCAATGTACTCGGGCAAAAATTCGAATTGATCTTCGGAGTGCCATGCGGTTTGCGGACCAACATGCTGCGCAAGGCCTTGGGCTGGGCGCACCGCCGGATTCAGCAGGACCGCGCGACATCCGGTGGCCTCGGCCAGTGCAGTCGCGTAATAGCCGCCGAGCGACGAACCGATCACAGCCAATGAATCCGCAGGCACCTGCGACACCAACTTGTGCGCCAGCCGCATAGCCTCTCGCGGCGATGGTGGCAGTTGCGGACAGAGCAGTTGCGATCCCTGGCCGCGCGCCTCCATGACATCACGAACCCTGCGTGCTTTGGCCGATTGGGGTGACGAACGAAAGCCGTGCAGATAAAGAATCATGAAAACCGTTTCAGGGAGCGGCGCAGTTAATGCGCGGGTGCTTTCAGAGATTCGAATGCGTCTAGCAGCTTCTGGTGCACGCCACCAAATCCGCCATTGCTCATGACCAGCACGAAATCACCCGGCTTGGCTGCCGCGCCGACAGCGGTGACCAATGCAGACAAATCATCAAAGGCCTGCGCCTTTTCACCCAATGGCGAGAGTGCCGCCGACAAATCCCAACCCAGCGAATCCTTGCCTTCGCCGCGAGCACCGTAGCCAAATACCAGATCCGCTGCCTTGAGACTGTCCGGCAAAGCATCTTTCATCGTACCCAGCTTCATGGTGTTGGAGCGCGGCTCGAGCACGGCGAGAATTCGGGCCTTGCCGACCTTGTGCCGCAGCCCTGCAACGGTAGTCGCAATGGCTGTTGGGTGATGCGCAAAGTCATCAATCACGGTAACGCCATTAGCCACACCGCGCGTCTCCATGCGCCGCTTCACATTCTCGAAATTGGCCAATGAAGCAATCGCCTGTGACGGCGGCACGCCCGTGTGCCGGGCAGCCGCAATCGCTGCGACAGCATTCCAGCGATTGTGCTCACCACTGAGTGACCAACTCACCGTACCCTGCAGCTGCCCCTGAAAAAGAACATCAAAGCGGCTATCCGCATGCTCAACCATGCCCCATGCGCCGCTATCTTCGGCGCTGCCGCCAAACCATTCGGTTTCACTCCAACAGCCACGATGGATTACGCGACGTAAAGAGGCTTCACGGCCATTAACGATCAGACGCCCGATCGCAGGCACCGTACGTACTAGATGATGAAACTGGGTTTCAATGGCAGCGAGATCAGCAAAGATATCGGCATGATCGTACTCAAGATTATTGAATATGGCCGTGCGGGGACGGTAATGCACAAATTTGCTGCGCTTGTCGAAGAAGGCGGTGTCGTATTCATCGGCTTCGATGACGAAGAACGGCGTACCACCCTTGGCACCGAGACGCGCCGACACACCAAAATTAAGTGGCACACCGCCGATCAGAAATCCAGGCTGGTAACCTGCCTGCTCGAGTATCCAGGCCAGCATGGATGCGGTCGTTGTCTTGCCGTGCGTGCCGGCGACGGCCAGCACCCATTTGTCATGCAAAATGTGTTCGCCTATCCATTGCGGTCCGGATATATAAGGCAATCCGCGGTTCATGATGGCTTCCATCAATGGATTACCGCGTGAGACGACGTTACCGATGACATAGAGATCGGGCTGCAAACTCAGCTGATGCGGGCCAAAACCCTCAATCAGTTCAATCCCCTGTGCACGCAGTTGCGTACTCATGGGGGGATAAACATTGGCATCGCAGCCGGTGACTTTATGACCTGCCTCTTTCGCCAGCACGGCCAGCCCACCCATGAAAGTGCCGCAAATGCCGAGAATGTGGATATGCATATAGAATCGTGTCGAAGAATCTTCGGGATTCTACCTGACGCGCGCACGATGGAAATGCTGATCAACCTGCGCTTTTGTACTCAATTGACTGGGGGACGCGTCTTGTGTCGGCGCCCACTCCATCATCTTGGCCTTGCTTCCCATGAATATCAATTATCCGAGTGATGCCGAGTTGCTGCGGGCCGAAATCGCTGCCGCTGCCGCGCGCATGATCGCCGAAGATGGCGCGGACTACGGCACGGCCAAGCGCAAAGCGGCCCGACTGATCCTCGGTAATCAACGCGTGCACGGCGATGTGCTGCCGGACAATGCGCAAATCGAAGCAGAAGTCCGGGAATACCAGGCACTGTTTCAGGGCAAGGAGCAAAGCCAGCGCTTGTTACACTTGCGCCGGCTTGCGCTAGAGGTGATGGAAAAATTCGAGGACTTTGCGCCCTACCTGACGGGCGCAGTTCTAAATGGCACGGCCAGTGAACATTCGGATATTCATCTGCAGTTATTTACTGAAAGCAGCAAAGATGTAGCGGTTTTTTTGCTGAATGCGGGCATGGACTATGAAGTGTCGGAAACCTCGCATTTCCGCCGCCCGGATCGCAGCGTCGAGACCCTTTCTTTCTTCTGGAAGCATGAAGTTGTGCATCTAGCTGTACACGAGCAGGATGATTTGCGTGGCGGCGGGAGAACCAGCAGCGGCAAGCGCATTGAACGAGCCGACACCACGGCGTTGAGAAATTTACTGGCAGAGACAGGAAGTGATGAATAAATCCAAATTACTGACATTTGCTGCTATCGCAATTCTTTTTACTGCGATTGGCGCTTATTTTGGGGCTAAACACTTTAATCCCGCCCCAGCGGAAGATACGGCTGTGGCAGCCCTGATGCGGACCAGCCTGCCGGACACGAAAAATCAGCAGCGCGCCTTCACCGAGTGGAAAGGCAAAACCCTACTGATTAACTTTTGGGCAACCTGGTGCCCGCCTTGCGTGGAAGAGATGCCGGAACTGGTTGAACTGCAAGCCGATATGGCGGGGCGCAATGTCCAAATTATCGGCATCGGTATCGATTCACCCTCTAAAATTCAGCAATTCTCAGAAAAACTGCAAATCAGCTACCCTCTGCTGATCGCGGGAATGCAAGGCACGGAGCTGTCTCGGCAGTTTGGTAATCAGGCTGGCGGACTGCCTTTTACGGTGCTCATCGGACCGGACGGAAAGATCCGTCAGACCTATCTTGGCCGTCTGGATATGAAAAAAGTTCGCGCCGACTTAGCTTCGCTATAGATCCAATAAGCGTTTCCGCTTGCCATCCTGCTGCATTTTGCAGCAAAATGTCGGCTTCTTCGTCAATTGAAGGCCTATCTTCATGGCAACAAGCTTGCTTATGGTTAACGGTCCGAACCTGAATTTGCTCGGCACTCGCGAGCCTGAGGTGTACGGATCGACGACTCTGGCAGAAATCGAGCAGCTAGCGAGCGCTCAGGCCCAAGTTGCAGGTGCGACACTGCACTGTTTCCAAAGCAATCACGAAGGCGAGCTGATTGATCGTATCCATGCAGCGAAGAAAGAAGGGATTCAAGCCATCATCATCAATCCCGGCGCTCTGACGCATACCAGCGTGGCGTTGCGTGATGCGCTGGCGGGCGTGGCAATCCCGTTTGTGGAGATACATATTTCGAACATCTATCGCCGGGAAAGCTTTCGGCACCATTCCTACCTGTCCGATCTCGCTGCGGGCGTGGTCTGCGGTCTGGGAACCGACGGGTACCGGATTGCCATCGAATTTGCAGTTAAAAGACTTTAAGTTGCGGCGATAATCGCCAAACCTAATTTTCTCGTACTCCGCTAAGCTGTGCGGATCTACGGGAATTTTCTTCAACCTAGCAGGCAGAACTTCAATGGATTTAAGAAAACTCAAGACCCTGATCGATCTGGTGGCAGAGTCCGATATATCGGAACTGGAAGTCACCGAAGGGGAAAGCAAAGTCAGGATCGTGAAATCCGGCACACCGGTAGCGCAAGGTCAGGTGGTGATGATGCAACCTCAGGCGGCTCAGCCCATGCCCGCCGTCGCCAGCGCAGCACCCGCACCGCAGGCCGCTGCAGAGGTCGCCCCGCCCGAGCCGGCGGGCCATATAGTCAAGTCTCCCATGGTCGGCACCTTCTACCGCTCCTCTGCACCGGGCTCAGCGCCGTTCGTGGAGGTAGGCTCGGTGGTCAAGGAAGGCGACACCCTGTGCATCATCGAAGCAATGAAACTACTCAATGAAATCGACGCTGATGCCAGCGGCACGATACGTCAGGTTCTGGTCGAAAACGGGCAAGCGGTCGAATTCGGCCAACCCTTGTTCATTATTGGTTAACTTCGCAAAGTGCGAGACCGTCAGAACCGAACTAGGGTGCTGACACTCGCGCGCTGAGGGCATTTCCCCACCTATGTTTGAAAAAATTCTTATCGCCAACCGTGGCGAAATCGCTTTACGCATACAACGTGCGTGTCGCGAAATGGGCATTAAGACCGTGGTCGTCCATTCCGAGGCCGACCGCGAGGCCAAGTACGTGAAGCTGGCGGATGAGTCCGTCTGCATTGGCCCGGCTCCGTCCGCCCAAAGCTATCTATCCATGCCAGCCATCATCAGTGCAGCCGAAGTGACGGATGCGGAAGCCATTCATCCGGGCTATGGCTTTTTGTCTGAAAACGCCGACTTCGCCGAGCGCGTCGAGCAGTCAGGGTTTGTCTTCATTGGTCCGCGCTCGGATTCGATACGCCTGATGGGTGACAAAGTCTCGGCCAAACACGCGATGATCAAAGCAGGCGTGCCCTGCGTGCCGGGCTCGGAAGGCGCCTTGCCAGATGACCCGAAAATCATCATTCAGACGGCGCGGCGAGTCGGCTACCCGGTCATCATCAAGGCAGCCGGTGGTGGTGGCGGTCGCGGCATGCGTGTGGTTCATACCGAAGCCGCGCTGCTCAATGCAGTCACGATGACGAAAACCGAAGCTGGCGCCGCATTCAGCAATCCGGAAGTCTATATGGAGAAGTATCTTGAAAATCCGCGTCACGTGGAAATCCAGATACTGGCTGATGAATTCAAGAACGCCGTCTGGCTCGGCGAGCGCGACTGCTCGATGCAGCGCCGCCATCAGAAAGTGATTGAAGAAGCACCAGCGCCCGGGATTCCACGCAAGCTGATCGAAAAAATCGGCGACCGCTGCGCTGAAGCCTGTCGCAAGATTGGTTACCGTGGTGCGGGTACTTTCGAATTTCTCTATGAAGCAGGCGAGTTTTATTTCATTGAAATGAATACCCGCATTCAGGTCGAGCACCCGGTTACGGAAATGGTGACCGGCATTGACCTCGTGCAGGAACAGATTCGCATCGCCGCTGGCGAGAAGCTCCGCTACCGTCAGCGCGACATCGTGCTTACAGGGCATGCGATCGAATGCCGTATCAATGCTGAAGATCCGTACAAGTTCACGCCCTCGCCCGGCCGGATACAATCCTGGCACGCGCCGGGTGGTCCGGGTATCCGCGTGGATTCGCATGCGTATGCCGGTTATTACGTCCCGCCGAATTATGATTCGATGGTTGGTAAAGTCATTGCGTATGGCGCGACCCGCGATCAGGCAATCAAACGCATGCAGATTGCGCTCTCCGAAATGGTGGTTGAAGGCATACTCACGAACATTCCTCTGCATCGCGAACTGATGGTAGACGCGCGCTTTGCCGAGGGTGGCACGAATATTCATTACCTCGAACAAAAACTCGCTAACAAAAAATAAGCGGTCATCATGAGCTGGACCGAGATCGTCCTGGAAGTACCGCGTGATCAGACCGAGCAGGTATCGGATGCGCTGATCGAAGCTGGCGCGCTCTCGGTCTCCGTAGAGGATGCCGATGAGGGCACTGACGCCGAGCGTCCATTGTTTGGTGAACCTGGCATGGAACCTGCGGAGCATGCGTGGGAACACAGTCGCGTCGTTGCGCTGGCGCCAGCGAGCGCAGATTGCGCGGCTATCGTGCGCGATGCGTGCCTGCTGTGCGAGATCGCCGAACCGCTGACTTTTTCATTGCGCACGGTCGCGGAACAGGACTGGGTCCGACTGACGCAATCCCAGTTTGAACCTATCCACATTGGCCGCCATATCTGGGTGGTACCCAGCTGGCATGAGGCGCCCGAGCCCGACGCCGTGGTGCTCAAACTGGATCCTGGCCTCGCTTTCGGCACCGGCAGTCATCCCACGACGCGACTGTGCATGGAATGGCTAGAGTCACATGCCCCGGCAGGAAAAACGATGCTGGATTACGGTTGCGGCTCAGGCATACTGGCGATGCTGGGGGAAAAACTCGGGCTTGGCTCTGTCGATGGCGTGGACATTGACGAACAAGCAATTGCGTCCGCCCATGACAACGCAGAACGCAATCACTGCGAGGTTCATTTTTTTCTGCCAGAAGATTTCAAGGCTGCCCGATCGACTACTCGTTATGACCTTGTGATGGCCAATATCCTCTCCAGCCCGCTGAAACTGATGGCGCCCATGCTCTGCGGCCGCGTCGCCGGCGGCGGCGCATTGGTGCTCTCTGGTGTGCTGGCGCGGCAGGCAGATGAAGTCATCGCTAGCTACGCGCCATTCATTTCGCTGTCCGTGTGGGCTGAACTCGATGGCTGGGTTGCCCTTGCTGGCCGTCGACCTGACTGATTCACGCTTCATGTCCACCGAACTCACCACTCGCTGCCCTTACTGTCATACGCAGTTTCGCGTGACGCCTCATCAGCTGGCGCTGCGTGACGGCATGGTTCGCTGCGGCACATGCCGGGAGATTTTCAACGGCGAAACCTATTTGTCCGAGCGCGCTGCGCTCACAGACACGGCGGCAAGCACCTACGCTGAAGACGATACGGCAGGCCGGATGACACTACTTGACCTGGGGCCGCTGGATGGTCGCGCGGCACCTAGCGAGTCAAACATGCAGGAAGAGCTTGATGCGCTCTCCAAGGCCATTGCCGATTTGCAGAATAAGCCATGGAGCGAACCGGCATCCGCTGAATTGTCGAATGCCGATGAAGAAGAAACGAAAGCGGCTGAACCAGGTTTTGTTCATGAAGCCCGTCAGCGTCAACGCACCGGACGTGCGTGGACAATCCTGCTCATGCTGTGCATTCCCCTGTTGTTGATCGCTTTGACCGCACAACTGGGCTACCTGTTTCGCAATGAAATTGCTGCGCGCTCGCCCGAAGTGGCAAGATACATGCGCGCTGCCTGCCGTCGAATCGGCTGCACCATCACTCTACCTGCGCAGATCGAAGCCTTGTCTATCGAGTCCCGCCAACTCCAGGCGCTGCCAGATCAGGCCAATCATTTCGAACTGGTGGTCTTGCTTCGCAATATCAGCAGCACGAGCCAAACGTGGCCGGCACTGGATCTGCAGCTCAATGACGCGATAGGACAAGCTGAGATTCGCAAAACCTTCATGCCTTCCGAATTCCTGAAATCCAGCGAGATCCGTGCCGGCATACCCGCTGCCTCGGAACGCGAGATTCGTCTTCGCTTCGAGCTGAGTGGTGATACTGCCTACGGTTTCAATATCCGAATTTTTTATCCCTGATTTTTTACCACTGACTTTTTACCCCAGAGACCCGGGCCATCGGCTCACATAACAAAATCACTTATATGACTTCACTGATTTGCGGTTCACTTGCGTTTGACACCATCATGTCCTTTCACGGACGATTTTCCGAGGCCCTGCTGGCCGATCAGCTCCACAAGATCAATGTCGCATTTCTGGTGCCGGGCATACGACGAGAGTATGGTGGCTGTGCGGGCAATATCGCTTACAACCTGAAATTGCTCGGCGGCGATCCACTAATCATGGCCACTGTCGGGCAGGACGGCGCGCCCTATCTTGAACGTCTGAAAACGCAGGGTATCAGTACACGCTGCATACGCAGCTTCGACGATGCCTATACAGCACAGGCGTTCATCACCACCGACGCAGACAATAATCAAATCACGGCATTTCATCCCGGCGCGATGGGCAATTCCCATCACAATAAAATCACCGAGGCCGGTGATGTCAAACTGGCCATCGTCGCACCCGATGGTCGCGATGGCATGATCGAACACGCTCGCGATTGCGCGGCAGCGAAGATTCCTTTCATTTTCGATCCGGGTCAGGGTCTGCCCATGTTCAGCGGGCCTGAACTGATTGATTTCATCGAACTGGCCACCTATGTCGCCGTCAATGATTACGAAGCCGAACTGCTGACGGAGCGAACCGGTCTGTCGCTACCTGAAATCTCAGAGCGCGTTTCTGCGCTGGTGGTCACGCGAGGCGAGCAAGGCGCAGAAATTTTTACCGCAGATGGCCGCTTTGATATCCCGGTCGTGCGTGTCCATCAGGTGGTTGATCCGACCGGCTGCGGCGATGCCTTCCGTGCCGGCATGCTGTTTGGTCTGACACGCGGCATGGACTGGATGACGATAGGCCGACTGGCCTCATTGATGGGTGCCATCAAGATTGCGAGCCAGGGAGGCCAAAATCATACGCCGACACTGGGCGCAATCGAAGACCACTTCCACAAGGAATTCGGTTACCGATTCTGAACGGCGTCAGTCACTGGACAAGCTGCCGCACTGAACGAGGCTCGGCTACTGGCAGCTCTGTTCTGCCACTCCAGCTGCAGCCTCAGGAAAGTAATTCGCGCGCACCCGGCTGCACATGCACGGCAATACACAACGATCCCGCTTGCCGGTGACACCAGGCATACGCCATCACAAGCTGTAAATCAGATTATCCGCAAGAAAAACAGCAATACGCAGGATAAGGAAGGCCACCAGCGGCGAGAGATCAACGCCACCAATGGGTGGAATGAAACGGCGCAGAGGCCGCATCAGCGGTTCATTCATTGCTCGCACCATGGGTGCAAGCGGTGCATGCGGATTGACCCAGCTGAAAATCACCTCTACGAACAAAAGGATGATCAGCCCGTAAAGTATCCAGTGCAGTATGGATAAGAGCGAGAGCAGAAACCATGGCTCAAGCGCAAACACCGAACGTACTGCTAATTCCAGCGCAACTGATATCAGCGCAACCAGACAGGCGCCCACCAAGCTCGCCCAGTCATACCCGCCCAGACCCGGCAGCACACGGCGTAGCGGCAAAACCAGCCAATCCGTCAGCCGAAACATGAACTGACTCAGCGACAGCGGTGGACGGACGCGAACTGCCTGCATCCAGAACCGCAGTAACAGTAAGGCAGCCAGCAGCGTGGCGATGGTGTCGACGATCAGATTGAAAATACTGTAAACCAAGACTTACCTCAATGACTTACCGGGGACCAGCAAAAGAAAAAACCGCTGCAGACAAGATATCTGCAGCGGGATTTTGCCCAAAAGCAGTCAGGCTTCCGAACAGCACTCGCTCAAGGACGAATACCCGTTGGGAATGGCCAGGCCGCCGCAGGACTCAGCACGGTCTTGATCGCTGGCGCTGACGCCGGTGCGGGTGCTGCTGCCGCTACGGGTGCCACCGATACGACTGGCACTGGCTTCTTGACGACTGCTGGCTTTTTAGGCGCAGGCTTTTGGGCCGTCGCTTTTTTAGGCGCAGCTTTTTTAGGCGCCGCCTTTTTCACCACGGCCTTTTTTGGAGCCGCTTTTTTGGGAGCCGCTTTCTTCACCGCTGCTTTTTTAGGCGCCGCTTTTTTCACCGCAGCTTTTTTAGCCGCCGGCTTTTTTGCCGCTTTCTTGGCGACCTTTTTAGCCGCCGGCTTTTTCTTGGCGGCGGATTTCTTGGCTGCTGGCTTCTTCTTGGCGACAACCTTCTTCGTCGCTTTCTTTGCGGCTTTCTTGGCTACCGGTTTTTTCTTTGCAGCGGCCTTTTTAGCAGCAGGCTTCTTCTTTGCTACCGCCTTCTTGACGACTTTCTTAGTCGCTTTTTTCGCTACTTTTTTCGCCGCTGGCTTCTTCTTGGCGGCGACTTTTTTAGCGGCTGGCTTCTTCTTTGCAACTACCTTCTTGGCGACTACCTTCTTGGTCGCAGCCTTCTTGGCGACCGGCTTTTTCTTTGCAGCCGGCTTCTTCTTGGCTGCAGTTTTCTTCTTTGCTGTTGCCATTTCTTTCTCCTTCATGTGATCACATATCACTTGGTACAAGTTGGAAACCCGTCTGGCACCATGAAGGTCCAAGCGGATTATTCATCGGCACAAACAAAAGTTTGTTTGCGCTAATGAATTGGGCACCAGCTGAACTGCTGCATCTCCTCGTCAATGCAGCACTTCAGCCAATTTGTTCGGCGGCACACCGCCAGCCAGAACAAAAAAAACGCCGGCATGAAAGCCGGCGTCGGAATAATTTTGCAGAAAGACCAACTCTTTTTCCGAAGAATACGCTGCCTTGCCCGGAAGCTTCGGGCTCATGAACGCATTAAAAAAAGTGGGGTGAGCTCGCGTACTGTCCATTCAGTCCGGATGCCGCCTTTCGTCGTTCAAGCTGCTTATCGAACCTTCCCAAAACTGCCTGCGCTCGCAAGCGGTTTCGAGAGGGCTCCCAAAATTCACGGGCGAACCAGACACCAGCTCGCCCTTTGTTCACTTACGGTCTGCGCTTATTCCCAGTTGAGCGCACCACCGGTCTGGTACTCAATAACCCGAGTTTCGAAGAAATTACGTTCTTTCTTCAGGTCGATCATCTCGCTCATCCACGGGAAGGGATTCTCTTCCTGCGGGAACAGCGCTTCCAGTCCGATCTGCTGAGCCCGGCGATTTGCGATGAATCGGAGATAACCCTTGAACATCGCCGCATTGAGTCCCAGCACACCACGCGGCATTGTATCCTCAGCGTAGCGATATTCCAACTCCACCGCTTGCAAAAACAAAGCCTTGATCTCTTCCTTGAAGGCCGACGTCCACAAATGGGGGTTCTCGAGCTTGATGGTGTTGATGAGGTCGATACCGAAATTGCAGTGCATGGACTCATCACGCAGGATGTACTGATACTGCTCAGCAGCACCCATCATCTTGTTCTGACGGCCCAGAGCCAGAATCTGAGTGAAGCCGACGTAGAAGAACAAGCCCTCCATCAGGCAGGCAAAGACGATCAGTGACTTGAGCAGGGTCTGATCGCTCTCGGTCGTGCCCGTCTGGAACTCGGGGTTAGTCAGCGTCTCGATGAACGGGATGAGGAACTGATCCTTGTCGCGAATGGACGTGACTTCGTTGTAAGCGTTGAAGATTTCCGATTCATCCAGCCCCAGCGATTCGACGATGTACTGGTAGGCGTGGGTATGGATCGCTTCTTCGAAGGCTTGGCGCAGCAGATACTGGCGGCACTCAGGCGCGGTGATGAAGCGGTAGGTACCAAGCACAATATTGTTGGCGGCCAGCGAATCGGCAGTCACGAAAAAGCCGAGGTTGCGCTTCACCAAACGACGCTCGTCTTCGGTTAGGCCGTTCGGATTCTTCCACAGCTCGATATCGCGCTGCATGTTGATTTCCTGCGGCATCCAGTGATTGGCGCAGCCGGCTAGGTACTTGTCCCAGGCCCACTTGTACTTGAACGGTACCAGCTGATTAACGTCGGTCTGACCATTGATGATGCGCTTGTCGACCGCGTTAACACGGTTACTGGCATCCGCACGCGGTTCGGTGCGGGCGAGGATACCGGGATCCAGCGCTGCATCCGCCAAAGGCGCGAACGGCGGGGTCGGCATCACTGCCTGCAGACG
>JAIXYM010000135.1 GCA_027490255.1 Oxalobacteraceae bacterium
ATGCTGCGTATCGCAGCAAGTAGCTCGCCCTCGCCATCGGCGGCGTTCTCAGCGACCAGTGCGCCATGCAGGTCAAGCAAGATCGCATCGGGTTGTTCACGCACACCGGCAAGAATAGCCTCGGTGAGGTGGGTATACGCGCCAGCAGCAACCGTTCCGCTTGGGTTGGCAGTGGCGGAAACTGGTGTGATTAGCGTTGCGTCGGATTGCGACTCGACCAACCGTATAAATGCGCCCATCGCTGTGCGGGCATGGCGCTGATCAGCAAGCGCATCCTCGCCATACAGCGGGTCGAAATCAGCTAGCGTCGTGGATACTGGGGAAAAGGTATTGGTTTCGTGATTGAAGCGGGCGATCAGGAATTTCATTGGCGGGTCATTAGCAGATCATCGGGTAGGGCAGCGCGGGCCATCCGCGCTGCTTTATAGGTCGCAAGCGCTGCTTGAGAGCAGCAGGCATAGCGTCCATTTCGATATCTTACCTTTGACCCAGACCAATAACCCAAACGACGAGTTTACGATTCAATCGCAGACCGAGTCATTTTGAGTTGCCTTAATTTAAACCGATTCGCCTGACTGCAAATGTTCATCATTTTTTCTGTGGACGTTCTACCCCAAGCTTTCCTTCGGAGCGTGCGGATAAATAGGCGTAAAGGTCAAGAATATGCGCATTTACCGCGGGCTCGCTTTGCCATGCGGGCATCTCAACGGGCGCCTCACTGCGGCGCATGATCTCATCAATACTTTTCTCTAAAGTCGATGGGTCTTGGGATCCTCTAGCGGCGCCGCTACCAAGGTCATAACGTTTTAGTACGATCCCAGCGAACTGCCGGGGATTCATTTCCTTGATTTTCGGGAGAAGATCCGGGGCGCGGTTGCCGCCTGTGGCCGCCATACCGTGACAGTTTGCGCACTTATCCTGAAAGACTCGCCACCCTGCGTACAAGTCACCTTTGGGTGGCAAAGGTGTGCTGATTTCGCGGGCTGCCCGGGTATTAGCAAATTCCAGAGTGCAGCCAGAAAGCAGGATGAGTGCAGGTAGCAGTAGAGCGATGAATGAATGAGGAGTCTTTTGCATCATTGAGTACTCGAAAAGTAAGAGACTAATTTCGTTTTACTAATCTGGCATTAATCATGATCAGTGTTTTGATGTCAGTATATTTTTCGTGTCTGCTACTCTGCGCTGAATTTCGCACCAGTTTGTTGAAACTCAAGGTTTGGTTCGGTTTTCCTTTCGGGCATGACTTTCTCGGGCATATGATCCTCGGTATGTCTATTTTTAAAGGGGAATATCCATGTTCGAGTCCAAAACGACCACCGCTGATAATGAACTGAAGGCGCTGGTCCGCGATGCACAAGCTTTATTTGATGAGGCGACGGCCGCTGGTGGTGCCAAGGCCGAAGAGTTGCGCGCACAGGGAATGAAGATGCTGGATCATGCCATTGCGGCCGCGCATGATTTGCAAGAAGCAGCTATTCGCAAAGGGCGTAAGATTGCGCATGATACTGACGAGTACGTACATGACAATCCGTGGCGAGCAATTGGTATTGCGGGTGTGGCGGGTTTATTGATTGGTATGCTGGTAGCGAAGCGGTAGGCGATGAGTTCGTCAGTCAGACCACCGAATGGTGGTCTTGCCTCGAATGCCGCGAGTATCATCAGCGGCGTGCTGAAGCTGGTTGGCGTGCGCTTCTCTATGGCGATCATGGAATTTGCTGATGCGCGCGCTGCTTTTTTTCAGGTACTGCTTCTCGGTGTAATAGCCATTCTCGCTTCGATGTTTGCCCTTTTCAGTATTTCGGGGGTGATTGTCGTGCTCGCTTGGGAGGCGTTAGGCTGGCGTATTTTTCTGATTCTGTTTTTTGCTTACCTTTTGCTAACAATATCTTTGCTTTGGATGATTCGTAACATCATCACAAGCGGAAAACTCGGATTACCATTGACGCTTGCCGAGCTAAAAAAAGACCGGGTAGTACTCTTCGATGAGCAGGGCGATCCGGATTGCCGAGTATGAGAAAAACCGACCGTGATGCAAAGCTAAAGCTGCTGGTGCTACAAGGTGCACTTTACAGAGTAGAGGTTGTCGAAGCAAAAATCGCGCTCTGCGATTCATCGAAACTTTCTGCGATGACAAGCCAGCTGTTTAGCTTAGTGAAATTCGCTTTGGAGCACAGGCGATTGACATTGATCAGTGCTGTGCTACCCCGGCTGTTGGGTCGGGTACGAAGCAGTCGTTTTGCAGGGCGCGTGCTGTTGATATTGGGATCTTCTTTAACAGTGTGGTGGTTGTTACGGCGCCAATCGGAGGATTAAGTTACGACGAATTGGATAGCCAACTATCAGAGAACTCGCAAAAGGCTTTTTTGATTCTATGGAAATCGAACTCAAATTTCAGCTGACCGAGAAAGCGCGTAATTCGATCGCTGCACAACTGAGAGCAGAAGGTGCAAAATCGAAGTTGCTGGCAGCGTACTATTTCGACACCGGGACGGGTACGTTGGCGCATGCTGGATTTGCGCTCAGATTGCGTAAAGAGGGCAGAGTCTGGTTTCAGACTTTGAAATCTGCCAGTAGTGCGGCGTCTGCCGTGCGTGGCGAACATAACCTTAGGCTGGGTGTAAAAGAACATCCTCAACTTGATGTTCTAGCCCACGCCGAAACTGAAGATGGAGCTCGCTTGCAGCGGCTTCTTTCACGTTCTGCCGATAACACCTTGGTTTGTCGCTATGAGACGCATATTCGCCGCTTGTCCGTACAAATCGGCGCCCGCAATCGTATTGAGTATTCGCTTGATCACGGCGAGATCACTGCACAGCCTGACCGCAATGTATCGCCATTAGTTCTGCCTGTATCCGAGCTCGAGATCGAGCTCGTCTCCGGTCCTGCGAGTAGGCTGCTGTCAGCGGCCCGCAAGTTCCTTGGTACTTCGGGAGTCTACATTGATGTGCGAAGCAAAGCGCAGAGAGGCGCTGCGCTAGCTAATGGCGCGCTGATCGTTTCGCCTGCCAGGGCCATGCCCATGCCCCTGAATGTAGATGGTAATTCTCTCAAAGCATTCGTCGAGGCAGCGCTGATCAATTGTTCGCGCCAAGTGCTTGTGAATGCCTCGCAGCTAGCCACAGCCGAAGGCGGCGACCCAGGGCATGTGCACCAACTGCGCGTTGGATTGCGGCGCCTGCGGAGTGCGATTGCACTATTTGGGAAATTCATCGGTGGAGATATCGCTAGTTGGAATACCAAGGCGAAGCAGCTTGCTGCTGGGCTTGGAGGCAACCGAGATATCGATGTGATGACCGAGGGTCTTTGGCCTCGTCTACGAGCGGCCGGAGCGCCGCTGGTTGAGCTTCCTTTGCATGAAAATGTCTTGCCACCTGGCGATCTTGTACGTGAAGCCGCGACGCAGCAGTGGATGCTGGAACTGCTTGCGATCGAGTTGCAGGGCCTCGGCGATGTTGCGAAAGGCGAGTGGAGCCTTGTTTTGCCGGTCGTTCGCGTCTGGAGTCGCCAGTGCAAAAAAGACGCCCTTCGATTTGAAAGCTTTGATTTGGAGCACCGACACCGGCTTCGCAAGAGATTAAAGCGACTTAGGTACGCGCTTGAATTTATTGAGTCCGAATTGCCTGCTAAATGTTACAAGCGCTTTTCGAAAGCGCTCGCAAGCGCACTTAATGAATTAGGTGAATACAATGATTTGCAGGTGGCGATCGAAGCGTATCGAGGTATCTCCGAAATCGATTCGCGAGCATGGTTTGCTATTGGGTGGCTAAAGGCACAACTGCCGAAATCCGAGAGTCGATGCATTAAGGCGCTCGCGGCATTCCAAGCGGCGGAGGATCCTTGCTATCAGGGTAGTTGATGACTTTACTGCGTTTACATCTCGCGGTAGGTATTGTCCGAATCAGATACCCGTGGATTAAAAAAATCGGCATTTAGAAAAGCATCCCAGAAAATGAGTGGCATATTGCGTTATTGGTGCTCAATCTTTTTCAAGATGGGACAGGCAGAAGTTACTGCCATCACTGAGCGTCAACTCAGCAAAGATGCCAGGATGGCCGACTGCGACGGGTATGTCATTCAGTCCTATGGCAGCCAGCGCTGACTGCAGCGGCTCTGCCTGAGGATGCTGCAAACTCAGTGACCGTAACTCGAGCGCTGGCCCGCCCATTGCGCGGGCAGGATGGTCGGCACCCCATTCGATCAGCGTTGGCAATGCACCGCCCATCAGCCGCTGCCCGTCGTCACGCACGGTGATTTTCCATTGCAGCAGACCCCGCGGGGTAGGTCTTGCTGCTTCGATAACCACGCCACGATCAATGTCCATTGCCTGCCAGTCTGCGACGGCCGCGTTAATGTTTGGCACACTTGCGACCCAATGCAGTAGTTGAGGCCCCTGCTGGCTTAGCTGGTGCCGGATCGTCGGCACGTCAAGGTCAAACCAGCGGGCCAAGTGGCTGTCGCGCGTGGGACTGGCCGACGGGTCGATCGCAATGATCTCGAGATAGGCGAGGGGATGCCCTGCTGACTTTAAGCGTAGCAGCCGGTTATGCGTACCGAAAAGCGCATGGGAACCGCCGGGCTCAGGTGTTACGCCCAAAGTGCGCTGGCACCAACGCACGCCTTCTTCCAGCGACGCAGCGCCGACAACCAGATGATCGATGTGCGCCTTCACGCCGGAGAAAGAACTCGAATTAACAGACATGAAAGACACGGCAGGCTCCATGAAAAGACCAAGGCTACATTAAACCGAGCTGGATGAAGTTCTGAAAACTACGGCATCGGAGCAAGCGTCGACATCAACATCTGTATTGATCTGATCAAGATTCAGCCCATCCTTGGGACAGGGATTTTCAAAAAAACAATTAGTAAGCCGCACTTACGTATAGGGTAAGAATTTCTTATTTTCAGCTATTTGAACTCACCAGTACATTCTCGTACTGCGTCGACTTTTTAGGAATAATTCGTTCTCGTTTTATCCCCCTTAGGAGACCTATTCATCGGTATTACTTAAGAAAGATGTGAGTGCGCGTGGAGACGTGCCTGTATCTTCAGTGAGTATTGCAAAAATAGAAATTATCACCGGGGTAAGGAGGCGGAGACGCTTGACCTCGGGAAAGAAAATAGCCTAGGTGAGGCGAACCACCAAACCGAATATGTCGGCGATAGCGCAGGAAGTTGGTATCAGTACCGGCTCATCTTGCTGAAGATTTACGTGCTGCCGTTATCAAGAGTTGGGGCTTGTATCTGTGTGCAAAAAAAGCGAGGTGGTTCTCCGGTACCGTTGCTGCAGCCTTGGTGCCCAAAAATGTCAGTGGCGCAGGTGTTATCTCAAGGGCATTGAATCGCGAAAACGTATCAGGTGGCCCAGGCCTATCCAAATTGGCAAGTGTGTTATGCCCTCTCGTTCACCTTGGCGAATTGACTGAAGTGCGCTTGATGGCTGCTATCTCAAGGGCGGAAATGATCATGCTTAACTGCGGTATCAAGGTTGCACTATTGAGTGGTACAACCGCCGCTAAAAAATACTGGCCCCATCATTTCGCGCCATCCGAATTGAGCGCCCGTGAAACCCATAACAACAGAAAGGAAACGAATGGAACGCATAGTATTTCTCGATAGGCAGTCGTTAAAAGCTGAGGTACGTCGCCCATCTTTCGCTCACGTATGGGAAGAGCATGATCAGACGCAGGAATCGCTAGTGGCCGAGCGCCTCGCTGGCGCAACGGTCGCCATCACTAACAAGGTACCAATTCGCAGAGCGAGTTTAGAAAAGCTACCTGATCTGAAGATGATTGCGGTAGCTGCCACTGGCTATGATGTGATCGATATCGATGCCTGTCGCGAGAGAGGTATCGCGGTGGCGAACATTCGTAACTATGCTGTACACACGGTGCCTGAACACGCATTCGCAATGATATTTGCGCTGCGTCGTAATCTGATTGCTTATCGAGAGGATGTGTTGCGTGGTCGCTGGCAGGCGCAAGATCAATTCTGCTTTTTTGATCATCCCATAATGGATTTGCATGGAAGTACCTTGGGTATTTTCGGTGAAGGCGCACTAGGTCAGGCGACGGCGGCGATTGCACGTGCCCTCGGCATGCGTGTGCTGTTTGCAGACCATCCACCACCCAAGGCCCCTGATGTGGAATTCACAGACCCTGAAACTGTCTTGACTCAGTCAGACATCATTTCTTTGCACTGTCCGTTAACGCCGACATCACGAAATTTTATCGGCATTGAACAATTCAAAAAAATGAAACGCAGCGCCATTTTGATCAACACCGCCCGCGGCGGGTTGGTCGACGAACACGCGCTAAAAACAGCATTAGAGACTGGGCTTATTGCCGGTGCAGGTTTTGATGTGCTGACCAAAGAACCACCTAAAGACGGTAATCCTCTGCTTGAAGTGCGTACGCCCAATTTCATACTGACGCCGCATGTGGCCTGGGCATCGGACGGCGCGATGCAATTTCTCGCAGATCAGCTAATCGACAACGTCGAGGCCTCGGTAGCTGGAAAACCGCAAAATCTTGTGACGTAAACATTTGACGGCTCTGTGCTGTCTGCACGGAGTTTTTTCTGAATACTCATAAAAATTACAGATAGGACATCGTATGTTAAGCGATATACAAATAGCTCAAAAAGCGACCATGAAACGCATCACTGAGATAGCTTCGCGTCTTGGTATCGCTGACGATCATCTTGTTCCTTATGGCCACTATAAGTCGAAAATTTCCCTCGACTATGTCGACTCACTCAAAGGCAAGCCTGATGGCAAGCTGGTACTCGTCACTGCGATTAGCCCAACCCCTGCGGGTGAAGGCAAAACCACTACCACGGTGGGTTTAGGCGACGCACTCAATCGTATCGGTAAAAAAACGGTGATTTGTTTGCGTGAGCCGTCACTCGGCCCGGTATTCGGAGTCAAGGGTGGTGCGGCAGGTGGTGGCTATGCGCAGATCGTGCCGATGGAAGATATCAACCTGCATTTCACAGGAGATTTTTCGGCGATTGCATTAGCCAACAATTTGTTGGCGGCGATGATAGATAACCATATCAATCACGGTAATACGCTTGATATTGATCCCCGTCGGATCACCTGGAAGCGCGTCGTTGACATGAATGACCGTGCCCTGCGGGATATCGTCGTAGGCATTGGCGGTACTGCGAACGGATTTGTTCGGCAAGATGGATTTGATATTGTGGTGGCGTCAGAAGTGATGGCAATTTTTTGCTTAGCCACCTCCGTTAAAGATTTGAAAAAGCGTCTTGGCGATATCGTAATCGGCTATACCCGTGATCAAAAAGCAGTTCATGCGCGCGATCTGAATGCGCATGGTGCAATGACTGTGCTGCTGAAAGATGCTCTCAAGCCTAATCTGGTTCAAACCTTAGAGAACAATCCTGCGTTTGTTCATGGCGGTCCTTTTGCGAACATTGCTCACGGCTGTAACTCCGTCATTGCTACCCAGAGTGCCTTGAAGTTGGGTGATTACGTCGTCACTGAAGCGGGCTTTGGTGCTGACTTAGGTGCTGAAAAATTCATTGATATCAAATGCCGTAAGACAGGTCTTAAGCCATCGGCTTGTGTACTGGTTGCCACCATTCGCGCACTGAAATACCACGGTGGTAAGGATGTGAAAGAACTCAATACCGAAGACCTTGTCGCACTTGAAAAAGGGCTAGTTAATTTAGAGCGTCATGTGTCAAACGTGACTAAAAATTATGGACTGCCTTGTGTAGTCTCAATTAATCGCTTCACCTTTGATACCGAAGCAGAGATTGCTTTAGTGTCCGACAGGATGAAAGCACTTGGGGTCAATGTGGTGCTGGCAGAGCACTGGGCTAAAGGTGGGGCGGGTGCTGAGGCCTTGGCGCATGAAGTGGTTCGTCTTTCAGAGCAGCCGAGTGGTATGACTTATGTGTATGAAGATGGTGATTCTTTGTTGGAGAAAATGAGAAAAGTAGCGACCAAGATTTATGGCGCTGCCGATATCAGTGCTTCGGCAAAAGTGAAGCAGCAACTCAAAACGTGGGAAGAGGCGGGTTATGGCAATTATCCCATTTGCGTTGCCAAGACACAGTCTTCGTTTAGTTCAGATGCGACGTTACGTGGTGCGCCGAGCGGGCATATTGTGAATGTGCGTGAAGTAAAGCTTGCAGCGGGTGCACAATTTATTGTGATGATCTGTGGCGACATTATGACGATGCCTGGTTTGCCAAAGGTGCCTAGCGCAGAAAAGATTGATATCGATGAGGAAGGTAACGTGGTTGGACTATTCTGATGGCAACTACTGCCAATTTTTAATCGCTTTGTTAAGACCCTAGATAGCTGAACGGTCCAGTATTCGTAGGGTACCCGCAGCGCTGCTGTTTCTAATAAAAATATTTGGCATGGAGCGAGTATTAGCGTTCGCTTGTATATCGGCGACGAAAAATTTTAATGCATCGCGGGTGCTCGACCATGCCAAAGGCATGCACGCTCATTCGAAAGCGAGATTGTTCCGAAATAAAAACCGGCGCTGCGCTAACCCGCCGTATCCGATTTGAAATCAAAGGAGACGTTATGGACATTCATGAGTATCAGGCCAAATCGCTGCTGTCAGGCTTTGGCGTCAGCGTGCCGCCGGGTGGTGTGGCTTACAGCCCAGATCAGGCGGTGTATGTCGCCACCGAATTGGGTGGTGCGCATTGGGCGATAAAGGCGCAGATTCATTCGGGCGGACGTGGCAAGGCGGGTGGCGTGAAATTGTGCCGCACTTATCACGAGGTGTCTGCAGCTGCGCGTGCTATGTTGGGTGCAAAATTGGTGACTAACCAAACCGGGCCTGAGGGCAAGGTGGTGCAACGTCTGTATATTGAGAAGGCCACACCGTATGAGCGTGAGCTGTATCTCGGCTTTGTGCTGGACCGCAAGATTGAGCGCATCCGTGTGATCGCCTCGGTTGAGGGTGGCATGGAGATTGAAGAGATCGCCAAGGAAAGACCCGAATCCATTCTGCAGGTGGAAGTAGAGCCTGCGGTAGGTATGCAGCCGTTTCAGGCGCGCCAACTGGCGTTCGGTCTTGGATTAAATCTGAAACAAGTCTCTCAAGCAGTAACGATTATTTTGGGTTGCTACCGCGCGTTTCGCGATCTCGACGCCACCATGGTGGAGATCAATCCGCTGGTGGTAACCAAGGATGATCAGGTGATCGCGCTCGACGCCAAAATGTCGTTCGACGATAACGCCTTGTTCCGTCGCCCGCAGGTGACCGAAATGCGAGATCCAACGCAAGAAGATCCCCGTGAGGCACGCGCTGCTGAATTCGGTTTGAATTATGTCGGTCTCGAAGGCGATATCGGCTGCATCATCAATGGTGCTGGTCTTGCTATGGCCACCATGGACAACATCAAGTATTGCGGTGGTGAGCCAGCCAACTTCCTTGACGTGGGCGGTGGTGCTTCACCAGAACGCGTTGCCGCAGCATTCAATCTGGTGCTGACCGATCAAAACGTGAAATGCATTTTGGTGAATATTTTCGCCGGTATTAATCGCTGTGATTGGGTGGCGCAGGGTGTAGTGCAGGCAGCAAAAGATTTACGCGTACCGCTGGTTGTTCGGTTGGCCGGTACCAATGTGGAAGAGGGACAAAAAATCATTCGTGAATGCGGCTTACCGATTGTGACCGCTGATTCGCTGATGGAAGCCTGTGATAAATCGGTCAAGCTCGCCCGCGGCGAGCAGGTCACCTGATCCTGCTAACGAGGGGAGATTGAGCAAATGAGTATTTTGATCGACGAAAAAACACGTGTCATCGTGCAGGGCTTCACTGGCGACAAAGCCACCTTTCACGCAAGAGAGATGATTCAATACGGCACCAATGTGGTGGGCGGTGTCACGCCCGGTAAGGGCGGCAAGGTTCACCTCGAGCGCCCGGTATTCAATACCGTGCAAGAGGCCGTCAATGCGACGGGCGCGCAGGCCAGCCTCGCCTTTGTGCCGCCGCCGTATGCTGCGGATGCGTTGATGGAAGCGGCTGATGCAGGGCTGGATTTGGTGTGCATCATTACCGATGGTATTCCTGCGCAAGACATGATGCGCGTTAAGCGCTATCTGCGTCGCTACCAAAAAGAGAAACGTACCACCATCGTTGGCCCCAACTGCGCTGGCATTATCAGCGCGGGTAAAGCCATGCTCGGCATCATGCCGGGGCATATTTATATCCGGGGCAATGTCGGCATTGTTTCTCGCTCCGGTACGCTCGGTTACGAAGCAGCGGCGCAGATGAAAGCACTGGGCATCGGCGTCACGACTAGCGTTGGTATTGGTGGCGACCCGATCAACGGTAGCTCGTTTCTCGATCACATGGCGCGTTTTCAGGAAGATCCTGAAACCGAGGTCGTGGTGATGATCGGCGAGATCGGTGGTCCGCAGGAAGCTGAAGCATCTAAGTGGATCAAAGAAAACATGACCAAGCCGGTGGTGGGTTATGTTGCTGGCCTGACGGCGCCGAAAGGTCGTCGCATGGGCCATGCCGGCGCGATTATTTCGGGTGAGGGTGATACTGCGCTCGAAAAATCCGAAATCATGGCTTCCTACGGTTTGCTAGTTTCACCGAGTGCATCCGAACTTGGTATCACAGTCCAAAAAGCACTTGCCACTATCGGCAAATAAGAGAGCAAAAATTGAATGATATGGTGATCCCCAGCGTCGGAGAAGCAGTGGAGTTGTCACCGCTGGCGATCGATGGCTTCTCTCGCGCGACTTTGTTGCGTGAGTTGTACCTCGCTGTGTTCCAGCGCCTGCAACCGGAGCTGGTTCCTTTGATTGAGGGAAACCTGTCATTCACGGGTATCAGCCCTGGCTTGCTGAGCAAGGCATTGCGGGCGCAAGGCATGTGGTTTCAACTGCTTGCGATTGCAGAGCAGAACCGCGATATGCGTAATCGTCGCTTCACCGAGACTGATCACGGTATTGATAATGTGCCGGGCACGTTCGCGCATACCTTCAAGCAGTTGCGTGAGCGAGGCATCAAGGCCGAGCAGGTACAAAAAGCCTTGGACGAGCTACGTATTCGGCCTACCATCACTGCACACCCCACCGAAGCTAAGCGGGTCACGGTGCTGGAGTGTTATCGCCGCATTTATCTGAAGCTGCACGAGCTGGAATCCAACCACTGGACACCCCGTGAGCGAGAGCAATTGCAGCAAGCGATCTGTACCGAGATTGAATTGCTATGGCTGACTGGCGAGCTAAAACTCGAAAAGCCCACTGTCGAGCAAGAGGTGGCCTGGAGTTTGTATTTTTTCCAAGAGAACTTGTACGACGTCGTGCCACAGGTGATGGCAAAAATAGAAACCGAATTTCGGCGTTATTTCCCTGAGCATGAACTTGAGACGCCGGCGCTGATCAGTTTTGGTTCATGGGTGGGTGGAGATCGCGATGGTAATCCCTATGTCACCAGCGAAGTTACGCGTCGTTCATTATGGGAGACGCGTGAAGCTGCCTTGCGACGTTATATCGATCGTGTCTCGTCGCTCATTCGTGTGCTGAGCATTTCCGAGCGCTCGCTGAGTATTCCCGATAGCTTTGCGCGCTATGTCACGGAGTGTCTCGACAAGATGCCTGCCGCGCGTAATCTGGCAGACCGTAATCCCGGTGAAATCTTCCGTCAGTTTCTGGGTTATGTCCGACTCAAGCTGATGACGACGCTGGAAGCTTCAGCCAACCGCCAATTGCCAGACGCTGACGCTGGTTATCAGTCGGCGGATGCGCTGATTCAGGATATTGAGTTCATGTATGCCGCGCTGCGTGAAGCGGGCGTTGCGAGCATTGCTGATTCGCTGCTGCTGCCTTTCTTGCGTGAGGTGGGTATCTTCCGTTTTTCTACGGTTCGACTGGATATTCGTGAGAACACGCTACGTATTAATCAAACCCTTTCTGAACTATATCGCCGTAGCCAAGGTGCTGATGCGCCTGCATCGGATTCCGATGAATGGAAGCGCTGGATTCTTAACGAGTTATCGACGCCACGCGGCGCGGTACGCAAAGATTCTGATTTATCCGCAGAGGCACGCGAAACCCTCGACACTTTCCGTGTGATTGCCGAGTTGCGGCAGACCATTGATCGCGAGGCATTTGGTGCCCTGATCTTGTCAATGACCCACAGTGCCACGGATGTGCTGGGTGTATATCTGTTGGCTAAAGAAGCTGGTCTCTACGCTGACAGCGCGGGCATGGAGGGCTGCACGCTGCCGGTGGTGCCGCTGTTAGAAACAATTCCCGATCTGCGTCGCGCACCAACGATTTTGCGCGAACTACTTTCGGTGCCCGTGGTGCAACGCAGTCTGGCAAGGCAACGCAAAGTACAAGAGGTGATGGTCGGTTATTCCGACTCGAATAAAGATGGTGGCTATTTCGCTGCGAATTGGGAGTTAGCCAAAGCACAGCGCCAGATGGTGCGCGTTGGTGAAGAGTTTGGTGTCTCGATTAGTTTTTTCCATGGACGTGGTGGTTCAGTGAGCCGCGGCGGTGTACCAACCAGTCGCGCAATTGAGGCGACACCCGTTGGCACCATTCGGGGCATGTTCCGTCTGACGGATCAAGGTGAAGTGGTATCGCTCAAATACGCCAACCGCGGCACGGCGCTGTATCAAACTGAATTACTCGGTGCTTCGGTGCTTAATCATGTGCTGCTGTCGCAGCGAGCGGCCGAGAATCTGCCGCTGCACGAGTATGAAGAGGCGATGGAGGCTTTATCGGGCACCTCATGGACGGCATATCGCAAGCTGATGGAGCGTCCGGATATGTTGGCTTATCTTCAGGGCTCATCGCCGCTGGAGGAGTTATCGATGCTGAACATCGGCTCGCGTCCAGCGCGCCGTACGCAGGCACAGACACTTGCCGACTTGCGCGCTATTCCTTGGGTATTTGCCTGGACTCAGAACAGACACATGGTGACCAGTTGGTATGGTGTCGGTTCGGGCATCCGCGCTTTCCTCGATGTGCGCGGACAACGCGGGCTTGAGCTGCTGCAGCGTATGTTTAAAGAATATCCCTTGTTCAGAATTGTGGTGGATGAGGTGGAGCGCGCTCTGTGCCAAGTTGATCTCGATATCGCACGTGACTATGCGAATCTAGTTTCTGACGAAATCACACGCGAAGAAATTTTCCAACAGATCGTGCACGAGTATCAGTTAACGGCCGAGATGCTTAAATCGATCTCAGGCGAGAATGTACTCGGTGAGCGTTTTCCGCAGTTCATGCGACGCTTGTCGCGTCGACTAGAGACACTCAATCACGTGAGCCGCGAGCAGGTGCAGCTATTGCGTCAGCTACGCGAGGGGCAGGGCGGTAACGACGTACGCGAGGCATTGCTGACCTCGATCAATTGCGCCGCAGCCGGTCTCGGTTGGACGGGATAATTAACCAAGGAGGTGTCATGAGCTTCACCATTATCGAGCAGGCGACTGCGCGGCTACATCGCTCTGAACTGGCGGTACCCGGTTCCAATCCGGCTATGTTCGAGAAGGCCGCCAAGTCGGCGGCGGATATCGTGTTCCTTGACGTTGAAGATGCGGTCGCACCTGACGACAAGGCGCAGGCCCGAAAGAACATCATCCAAGGTCTGAATGATATCGACTGGGGTCGCAAGACCATGATGGTTCGTATCAATGGCCTGGATACGCATTACATGTATCGCGATGTGGTTGATATTGTCGAAGCCTGCCCACGTCTCGACATGATCCTGATACCGAAGGTTGGCACGCCGGCAGATGTGTATGCCATCGACATGATGGTGACTCAGATTGAAACCGCGATGGGGCGTACCAAACGTATCGGCTTTGAAGTCTTGATTGAGACCGCTCTCGGTATGGCGAATGTTGAAGCAATCGCGCAATCCAGCAAGCGGTTGGAAGCCATGTCATTTGGCGTGGCAGATTACGCCGCATCGACGCGCGCGCGTACTACCGTGATTGGTGGCGTCAACAAAGATTCTGGTGTGCTGACTGATCGTGACGCCGAGGGTAATCGCGAATATTTCTGGACCGATCCTTGGCATGCAGCACAAACGCGCATGATGGTGGCCTGCCGCGCCTACGGCCTCCGTCCCATTGACGGTCCGTTTGGTGATTTCAGTGACCCGGATGGCTATCTGGCTGCGGCGAATCGCGCTGCGGTGTTGGGCTATGAGGGCAAGTGGGCAATTCACCCGTCACAGATCGATTTGGCGAATCAGGTCTACACACCGTCCGAGGCAGAAGTTACGCGTGCCCGACGCATCATGCAGGCAATGGATGAGGCAGCGAAAGCCGGCAAGGGCGCAGTGAGCCTAGACGGTCGCATGATCGACATCGCCAGTATCCGTATGGCCGAGGCACTGCTGGCCAAGGCCGAGCACATCGGCGGGCAGTAATAAGACCACTTTCGATGTGACTTGATTTTTAGGGTCACTTTGTAAGAATGATAGGTAGCTAATCTATCTAAGAAAGGAACTTGTACATTGCCCAAAGCTTGGCGCCGTGAACCCTCTACAGTGCAATTCATTATGTGCACGGTGCGCGGCATTGGCTGGGCGAATATCTTGTAACTGATCTAAAATATAGTAGTTATAAAAAGTTGCAAAATTAAAAATAAGCAGTCTGCATTTGAAAACAATGTCGACTGCTTCCGTGCAGGGCAGAGAGGTAGGGAACGCCAGTGGCCCACGACTACACACAGAGAGACAGTGAATGCCTATAAAGCCAATAATTCAATCGTTTAACAAAATTGATGATGCCAATGAACAGTCGGTGCTCGCGATTCTCGCGCATCTCATACCTACACTGTCGCAGTGGCGGTCTGGCAGCGATCTGAAGTTACAAATCAGTGAGATTGAGCAGAAATTGCTTTCGCTTGAGACTGAAGATGAATCACTGAAAAATCAGCGTGACACTGCGGATCTGGCATTCAGTTCGGTTTACAAAGACTACAAAACAGGACCCGCGATCAGTCTCTATGGCGGGCTTACGCTTCTGTTGGTAGGCTGGTTTGTATCGGGGTGGCTGATAGCGCTGGGTATCTCGGCGGCGGCTTATGGCGCGTGGGCACTCGCTCAGAAGAAAAAAGCGCTCTCGGAGGCGTTGAATGAGGCGGAAGCGGCGCTGGGACAGAACACATCGGCAATCGACAGCTGCCGTTCCGATATTCAGAATCTGAAGGCTATGCTACTTGAACGTGAAGATGCGTTTCCCGAGGTTACGCATGCCCGTCTAGGCTTTCCGGTTGCCGCTCAGACCATACTCGGTAAGACGACCTTGCTCGATCAGTCCGGTATTTTTCCCGACGCGTCGTTGACGACGATCGATCTGTCAGAAATTCATTCCAATCTGAAGACGTTATCCGACCGCATTGAAGCCATTCGCGATGTGCCTGTCCTATTGAGTCCCAACGTCTCAGATCAAGAGGATGATGCGATCGATATTTTACATGGCGAAGAAAACATTCTTCAGGATCTAGTGGGGGACTTTACAAGTACGCTCGCTCAAGTACGTGACGTTGAACTGTCTCTGCCACTGATTCCTAATTCCAGTGCGGTTGCGCAAGCAGCCTGCGCCGATATCTCAGCCACACTTGATGATGATACGGTGGTGATGGTGGGTGGTCAGGCAGGCGACACCAAGTCGATCGACACATTCGTAGCGCAGGTAAATCTGACACGACAATCAGGCACCAAGGTGCTTCGGGAACTAAAAGAGTCATTTGATCAGCTGCAGGATATCTGTGACTCTTATGCAAACGCCCGCGCCAATTCTATGAATGACGTTCATGCACAACTATTTGAAGTGCTGAACCGGGCATCGTGGTGCTCGAAGCGCTTCTATTGCCCGCGCAGCATACTGTCGCCGTCTTACATTGAAGATGTTATTGAAGTTCAGCCCCTTCACGCGCACAAGCTCGATTTCGATACGCTGATGAATAACTTGCGCCGCGATGCAACCATCGCATCGCGCATTCAGACACGTCCGGAGTTATGTGATGAGCTGTATGCGCATTACACCGCTATTGGCGAAATTGCTGGGGATATTGAATTTGATGAGGCAGGAGAACCGATCGACATAGGCGATCGACCTTCGTATCTGGTAGATCAGTTTGAGGAATCGCTGGCGCGATTCCGCCGCACGCTGAGCGTGCTGATTACCGGGTCAGTGCATCCGGTTCTCACGTTATCGAAAGAAGCCAGAATGTACTACGACTCTGATACTGAGGAGTGGTCCTCGGATACGGTACCTTACCGTTACTCGACTGCTGACATGCTTCGTTATGGCCAGATTCCCAAGGTGACATCCGATTTAATGGTCCCTTTGTGGGAGCATTTGTGGACTGAAAAAGCAGATTTCAGAAAATCTGAATTATTCCGAACAAACGAAAGTATTCTTCGCATGACTGAGAAGGAATCAGAGAAATTGATTGAAGTAGGCAATCAATTCAAAGCAGATATGCGTACTGTGCGTGAGAACGTATATCTGCTTGAATCTGATCTCAAATCGAAATTCGATGAGCTGATTGCTTTCCGTGATGGCATGAACTCGCTCGGCTTGTTGTCTGATCGGCAGCGCGCGTTTCTGACTGACGAAAAGCTTAAACAGATTTCCCTAGGCGACGAATCGGTGCTGGCCGAGGCGGAAGATTATGAATTGCTGCTCGGTATGGAGCCAAAAGCGCAGGCTGAGCGACGCGGTACGGTAAATGATCCGATCGAGCTGGTGCGCGCACCGGAATCGCTGATCAGTTATGTCCTAGAGCCAGTCCGCCGACTGGCAATGCGCTGAGCGGAGGCGGGTCATGTCACAGGGACCATCCGGCATCAGTGCCAGCGAGGCCACAAGTATCGCTCAAAGTGTTGTGCGGGCTGAGCTACAAAAAGTGTATCGCGAGATTAGTGAGGTTCGTCGCGATCTCCAAAATGAAATCAATCGGCTGGAGAGAGAAATGAGGGAAGTCGGTGAAATGATTGCTGCTGAAATCCGACAGCAGACATCTCAGCTTGGGAATCAAATAGAGAATCAAACAATTGCGGTGGTGGGTGGCGTGGCTGCCAGTACGGTCATGCTCGAACGAACTAAGCTGCAAATTGAGGAAGATTTCAGCAAAACCCGTACTAAGCTGGAACTTCAGACAGAAGCCAGCTTGCAGATTGAGGTCGGCAAGAAAATGTCGGACTCCGTCTCACTGCATGGCAAGCTGATGGCTTTTGCAAGGGATATTCGTTCCCGCTTTGAGCGATCGCTGGAGTCTTTTTTCATGAACCGCCAGCTGTACAATCTGAACTTCAAAAAAATTCGGGATGAATATCAGAACAAAATAAAAACTATCGGTGAACATATTTTTTCTATTCGGGATAATGACATTACCCCGGCAGTCCTAGCGGCAAGTTCACCGCTGGAAGAAATTCACAGCTTGCCTATGGAAGTAGATCTGTACCGGCTGAAGGTTCGCGCCGAGCATCTGGATGAGACACTCCAGATGCTCAAGCAGAGTCGATTCGATGCCGTGCTGGAATCACTAGATTCTTTGGAGTCCATCTTGTCGTCGCAGTTTGCCATTGACAGGCCTGTTGCCTCCGCCAGCGACCAGCGCTTGGCTGTGGTCGGTCTAGCCACGATGTCCAGCTTGTCCGACGATTTTTTGATCGGTCGTGACGCAATGACTATCTCTGACAAATCATTGGTGAATATTTCCGGAGCCGAGGCTGACCTGTCAGTTTTTGAATCGCGGGCAGCGATCGAGAAAATCAGTGCTGTGGTGCAGGGCTGCAATCGCCGTCCCCCGAATGAAAAAGAAGTGGCAGCGTTTCTTTCCGCCGCTGATACACTGCTCAAAAAACAGTTGATCAGCGAGGAGGCCGCTGGTCTCTTCCATGATTTTCTGAATTCCGGAAAACTTACACTGGCAGGAGCAAACCATGGCATCCACTGAAGGTGGCAACATTGTCGTGAACAAGTCAGTATCGGGAAGTCTATTCCCGACCAGTGAGAAAGATATCGCTTTCCCGGTTCTGATCGATGGGCGAAAATCAGCTATTCATATCGAAGGTTCGGTATACGGTCGCTCGATTGAGATCCGTAGCGATGTCACGATTGATGGTCCGGTAGTTTCGCGCGGTGATACTCGGCTCAGTCCGGACAAGGGTAAGATTCAGCTGAATGGCGGATTGACTGTTAACGGGATTTTGAACGGGGTTGCCGGCGATGCTAGCGGTACGACGCGCCTCACTACCGATATTCAGCAGGCATCCATCATTGTGAAAGGTGATATCGCAGTAAATCAAAGTCTGTTCTTAGCTAATGCGATTGTCTTTGGCAGCATCAAGGCGGTGAATTGTAAATTACAGAGCTGCATCGTCCTAGGTACGCTGGTCGTTGACGAATCCCTGACGGTCAGCATGAGCTCTATCGGTGGTTATTCCGCCGCGGAGGTTCACTTTGAGGGTGACTGCGTAATGCTGCATGCGCTGGGGGAGAGTAGACAACCGCCGGTATTCAGTCCTTGCGAATTGCCTGATGGCCAAGTGATTGATTGTGATGTACGCTATTATCCAGCGATGCGAGAGCGGTCACGACTGGTTAACTTGCGCCATACAGGCATGGAGTACCCCTCATATTCACGACTGGAGCCGCGCTCGGACTGGGTGAGGGTTATGACCCGCGATCCGCAGGTCCCGGAACATGAGCCACCGGCAGAGAAAACGGTGCTCTCAATTGGTGGCCGTATCGGCGATTTTGCTCGTATTCACGAATCGATCAAGGCGCTCACGCGCCTGTTGAAATGCGGATTCGAGTACGATCATCTCCATCTCTCCTTGCGGGATCGGGTCAAAAATGATGTGATGGCCGAGCTGACCCCGGATGAGGCTTGGATACTAGACAAGGTGTGTGTCTGATGGCCCTGCTGAAGCCGATTATTTTTTGTGTTATTTCATTCGCAACTTGGTTGATTTATGGCGCACCCAGTCTGTCGATGACGGGCAACGCGTTAATTTTCGCGGTTACTGGCTTGCATCTCGGGCTCGTTATCTGGAATCGCGAGATTTTCCGGGTTTTCCGTGGTGACGAATTCACCTACGGCATGGTGACGATGGGGATGAATATCTTGTCACTGCTTTGGACGGTGGTCAGTGGTCTGATCATAGTGTCCGTATATGGACGCGAGATCGCGGCCCTTTCCAGCCTGCCCTCCATGGTGTGGGGGATAATGAGTTTGGGCTTGCTGGGAGCGGTGCTGCTGCCGGTACTCTCCACCCGCAGCGTTGCGCCACTACCTGATCGCGATGAGCGCAGAACTTACGAAAATCCGCGGAGCGATTAATCGTGCTGAATTTTTTTACCAAAGAGACCAAGAGTTTTTATATCGCGCGACCGCCGGAGGCAGCTCGTGAGCTGATTTATCTGCATCCGGACAAAACGATCCCACGCGGTACCAAAATCACCGTGCGGAGTGATGAATGTGCATTGTTTTTTCGCGAGGGAAAATACATCGGCACGCTATCCCCCGGCACCACAACGCAGGTTGATACAGCGAATATCCCATTTCTCGGCCACATGGTGGTCGATGCTTTTACAGGCGGCAATCATTTTCTAACGGAGATTTTTTTCGTTCTGTTGTCGGAAGTCATCGTGCAGGTGGGCCCGGCAGCTCTGGGCCAGTATCAGGATCTGAATTCCCGTAATGTCGTCACCGTCGATGGCAATTTTCAGTACACGCTCAAGGCGGAAGATCCGGTCAAACTGATTACTAGCGTAGGCGGGCAGTCCGAGCAGTCACAGATCTCGTCGCTCTCTATTTTCAATGGCCGGCTCCTTAACGGTCTGAGAAAAATGGTTGGACAACGTGCGATGAATCTGCCGATGATGAATATTGTGTCCAATATCGATTCAGAGCAGATCAGCAGTGACCTTCTAGCGTTTTGTCAGGCCGAGTTTCAGGGGTCTGGCGTCTCCATTGTCCGCGTATTTGATCTGACCCTCGGTCTGGATGATGAAAGTCTTGAGCAACTGAAGGAATTCGGTCGTCAGGAATCGAATCTTCAGATTCAGTCTAAGGGCGCGCACATCGCAACACAGCAGGGCTTTGCCGATTTCAATATCGTGCAGGGCCAACGGGCCGCGCTAGAGGGCATGGGGCAGGGCCTGGCGACTGGCAAAGGTTCCATGCTGATGGGTATGGGTCTTGGCGGCAGTCTGACGAATATCCGTTCATCGGGCACCGGCCAGCATGAGCGTGGTGGCCCCGGTATGACTGCCGCATCTCGCGGCAGTACGATTGCACAGCCGCGGCGCTACCTCATTTTGGAAAATAACGGTGAATCGGGCCCGAAGACGGCGCGTCACGTCGCACTCACGGCAATCGCCTCTAACAGACCACTTAGTGAGTTGATGATACGTGGCGATGACGATCCTGCAGGCAGTTACTTTCCTGCTGATTCTGAACCCAGTATCGTGACTGAATACAACCGTCGTGCGGTAGTAGCCAAGCCTACTGCCGCGGCGCCCTCGGACAATACGATACGTCCCGATCCTGCCTCAGCGGACGAAAAAGCCTGCCCGTTTTGCGGCGAGACGATCAAGAAAGTTGCGATCAAATGCCGGTATTGTCAGTCGGATTTGCGGGTTTAAGCCTCCCTCATCCTTGTTGCTAAGGCGGCAAGTGATGCCTCGAAGTTTTTGCGACCCACCCAAAGGTCGACTCAGTCACATCATTGCCACTGACGCTAGTTACTTTGATTGAGTCATCATTTGTTATGAAAGTCCTAGCCGTCGCTTTGGTTGCAAGAGTTGCAACGGGATTGCCACCGTCTGGGCCGCAAGTCCTGCAACCCAGACCCAAATCACTATGACACAGGCGCCCGTTTCCGTGTTTAAATCCGGTTGGTGGCCTGTCCTTCGTGGGAGCGTGAGTTTCCATGGTTATTCAGGCTGTGACCAATAATAAAACGAGGAGACACGACGATGGACATGGAATCCCCTATCCGCTTTACCCGTATTGCGTTACTGTCGACGTTACTAGCGGCTGCTCCGGCGATCGCGGATGAATGTAAGCACTCTCCGCACGGTCCGAAGGACCAGGCTGGCAATGTCAACTACATTACCCCTCAAAAGACACTAGCCGCAAGCAAGCTGGTCAAGACAGGTAAGGCATACCAGCTGGGCATCGAGACCAACCGTAGCACCCCTGCTTTCGCGCCACGCAATTTCGCGGTGACGATCTTGCAGCCGGGGCAGGTCGGTGGTACCACCATAGGCGACAATAAGCTCTCTTACAACGATGATATCGTGATGGGCTGGAACGGCGTCGGCTCGCAACTCGACGGCCTCGGCCACATCGGTTACGACAACGTTTATTACAACTGCCTGAAGGGAAGTGACTTCGCGCAGACCACCGGTTTGACCAAGCTCGGCATCGAGACCGTGCCAGCGATTGCTACTCGCGGCATCGTGCTGGATATGGCCGGCCTGAAGGGCACGGCGATGCTGACCGAAGGCACACCGTTCAACCGTGCCGATATTGAAGCTGCCATGAAGCGTCAGGGCATTAAGTCCATTGAAAAAGGCGATGTCGTGCTGTTTTACACCGGCTGGCTGAGCCTGATCGGTAAGGAAGACAAGCGTTATGGCAGCGTCGAGCCCGGACTCGGTGTGGAAGGTGCTCGCTACCTTGCGTCACTCGGCGTGGCAGCAGTCGGTGCCGATACTTGGGGCCTCGAAGTCGTACCGTTCGAGAAGGGTGCTGGCGTATTCGAAGTGCACCAGATCCTACTTAAGCAGAATGGTATTTTCATCCTCGAGAACATGAATGCCGAGGAACTGGTCAAGGACAAGGCCTGGGAGTTCTTTTTCACCCTTGGCCCAGCTCGAATGACCGGCGCAGTGCAGGCGATCATTAACCCGATCGCCATTCGCTGAGCATGTGATGGCCGTACTATCTTGATAAGTTGTTCGTTGCTCACCCGAAGTCGCTATCCGTGACTTCGGTAACCAATGATTTGAAGGATTTCGAAAGATATCCAAGAGTTAGAGCGGAAAACTGGCTTGTCTGAACGTAGCGTCATTCAAAAAAAAGCCCGCAAATTTTTGATTTGCGGGCTTTTGAGTTTTTCGGCGCCCAACTCGGTATCGTATTTCGATAACCAGTCTCTGTCGTGATGATGTAACTTGGGTGTGATAGATTGAACAAAATTTATACTTTTTTGCAAGTCTTGTTCGCCATTTCAATCTCTTTCATCGTTGCACTCACTACCCGGAGAAATCATGACTTTCCTTCCTGTGAATATTGTTGCGCTGGCCACCACTTCCGTGGCTGTGCTTTTGTCCATTTGCACCAGCGGCCCACTAAGTGCCGCAGATATGGGAGATCAACCTCCGATCGAGGTCGATTTACGGATGGAAGGCGGGTCCGAGTGCCAACGATTCGTACCCGAATCCCTAACATTAGAGGCCGGTCGACTCTACAAGCTTCGCCTTATCAACCGGGCTGAGCGCAGTTGCTATTTTTCTTCTAACAAGCTGGCAGATGCCGTCTATACCCGCAAAGTGGTTGTTAAAGATGGCGCAGGAAAAGATGCTGCTGAATTATATGGACCCATACGACGTGCTGAGATCAAAGTAGGTGCGACGGTCGAATGGTGGTTCGTACCAGTTCGCACTGGCGTATTCGATGATGTAGCATCACGAAAAAGTGAAACAGGAATGCGTGCGGTGATTGAAGTCAAATAACGATCCGCAGCCTGTATCTCCACATCTTTCGACATAGAGTGCAAGCACAGTGTCCTCAATCGCTGGGGGGGCACCGTGCTTCTACGCCATCGGTGCTGCCTAGATTACTGACTGCACAGGGGCGTGCATTTTTGTTTTTTCAAAGATAGAAATTTATTTTTTAATCGTAATATTTTGTCTCTTCGTCTTTAACAGCCACAAACATTTGGAAAGCCCATGTCAATTTCTCATTATTCAGCTACGGTTCCTGTTTTTAAGCAGATGCTTTTAGCACTCAGCGATGTGCTAAAAAAAGGCGAAGAGTACGCACAACAGCGAAAATTCGATCCGGTCAATTTATTGCATTCACGCTTATTCCCAGACATGCTGCCACTGGTACGTCAAGTACAAATCGCCTGCGATTTTGCCCAAAGTGTTCCGTCGCGCATTGCTGGCCTTGAAGTACCCACCTACGAAGACACCGAGCAAAGTTTTTCCGAGTTGCAAAACCGCATTTTGAAAACGCTTGAACTCATTAGCGCTTTTTCCGCTACGCAGCTCGATGACAGCGCAGTAAAAGAGATTGTTTTGCGCCC
>JAIXYM010000037.1 GCA_027490255.1 Oxalobacteraceae bacterium
GATGTGGCATCAACGCTGAATCGCGAAGGCATCGAAATCGGCGAGTCGCCGGTCGGTGCAGAGCAATTGTCACTGCTGCTCAAGCGCATTGCCGACGGCACAATCTCGAACAAGATTGCCAAGGAGGTCTTTGCGGCGATGTGGGAGGCGAAGTCTTCATCAGCAGCACTCGCTGACGAGATCATCGAATCCAAAGGACTGAAACAAATTTCAGATACGGGTGCGCTGGAAAAAATCGTCGACGAGGTTCTGGCTGCGAACGCCAAATCAGTCGAAGAATACCGAGCCGGCAAGGAAAAAGCGTTCAACGCGCTGATCGGTCAGGCGATGAAAGCAAGCAAGGGCAAGGCCAATCCGGCGCAGTTGACGGAGCTGTTGAAGCAGAAACTGGGCTGAGGCGTGTAACAAGCCTGCGCACTGAGTAAGCTCAATGACCTGGCGAGCTTGGTCAGGACGCAAACATTTGCTGCAATACCCCCAATACCGCCTTGAGCGTACGCGGCGGAATTTTGCCAAAGTGACTTGCAAGACGAAGCTTGTCCACGGTGCGGATCTGATCGAGAAGAATCAGCCCCTCCTTGCCCGCATGAGTGATTGAAATCCTGAACGGAGCCGGCCGGCTTCCTGTGGTCATGGGCGCAACAATTACCGTTCGAAGATGATCATGCATCTCGGGCGGGGATATGACAACACAGGGACGCGACTTTTGTATCTCGCTGCCAACCGTGGGATCAAGGTTGACCAACCAGATATCGCCACGCTTCACCATCTCAGCTCGGCGTCGCCGGCGTTAGCGAATTCAGGCATCACGAGCGCATCATCATCCGACACGGAAAGTTCTTTACTGGCTTCAGACCACCCCGCGCGGATCTCTTTTTGGGGAGGGCGAATTACCAATGAGTCATCTTTGATGCTGAGGTCTGCTTCGTGTTCCAAGCCGAGCTGATTGAGAATGGCCGTTGGAATGATGATCCCTTTCGAGTTGCCTATGCGTCGAATCGCAATTTTCATAGCCGCCTCCAAAAACAACAATGTTATTACTTCGCACCTGCGGGCGCAATAACTTTGTTATAACGCTGCCGATCAGGCGACGCCGTATCTTTCGCGGTATGCGGCCACGGCGGGCGTAAATTGCGCCAGCTCGACACTTCCCCCCGGACTAGAGAGGTAGGCAAACAAGTCATTCAGGTTTGCAATCGGCAGTACCGGCATGCCGAAACTCTGCTCGACTTCCTGTACCGCCGACAATTGCGACAGCGCACCCTCAGCGCCACTCTTTTCCATACGATCCAACGCAATCAGCACCGCGCATGGCGTCGCACCCTGTGCGCGGATCATGTCCACAGACTCGCGTACCGACGTACCCGCCGAAATAACATCATCAATGATGACCACGCGGCCTTCAAGCTTTGCGCCGACGATGGTACCGCCCTCACCGTGATCTTTGGCTTCCTTGCGGTTGTAGGCAAAAGGCACGTTGCGACCCTTAGCGGCCAGTGCAACTGCGGTTGCCGAGGCTAGCGTGATGCCCTTGTACGCCGGCCCGAACAGCATATCAAAATCGATACCCGAATCGAGCAGGGTCTGCGCATAAAAATTGGCTAGCTTGCCCAAGCGCTCGCCGTCATTGAACAGGCCTGCATTAAAAAAATACGGCGATAGGCGCCCGGCCTTGGTCGTGAATTCGCCAAAGCGAAGTACGCCGGCGTTGACAGAAAATTCGATGAATTGCTGGCGCAAGTTGTTCACTCAATAACCCTGAAAATAGACTGTTGAATTTGATATTTTAACGCGCGGACGATGCTCAGTCTGATCGGTTATCCTTGCCGTCATAACGGCAGACTCTTCCAAAAAATTATTATGAAAATCATCTCGGCCAATCTTAATGGCATACGCTCCGCCGCAAAAAAGAATTTTTTTGAATGGATGCAGAAGCAGGACGCGGATTTCGTCTGCGTGCAAGAGTTGAAAGCACAAGAGGCGGACATGACCGAAGCTTTTCTGTCGCCGCACGGTTATCACGGCCACTTTCATTACGCTGAAAAGAAAGGCTATTCGGGTACCGGCGTCTATTCACGACAAAAGCCCGACTCCGCAACGATAGGTTTTGGTAATACCGAATTTGATGCCGAGGGCCGCTGTGTGCAGGTAGATATCGGCAAGCTGTCGGTGATCTCGCTGTATTGCCCTTCGGGCTCGTCGAGCGACGAGCGTCAACAGGCGAAGTTTCGTTTCATGGCGGCGTACATGCCGCACCTGGTGCAGCTGCGAAAGTCAGGGCGTGAAGTCGTGATCTGCGGCGACTGGAATATCGCGCACAAGGAAATCGATCTGAAGAACTGGAAGAGCAACCAGAAAAATTCCGGCTTCCTGCCCGAAGAACGTGCGTGGATGACGACCCTTTTCGACGAAGCCGGCTGGCGTGATGTGTATCGGCTCCTGCATCCTGACACCACCGGTGAAGCCTATACCTGGTGGAGCAACCGCGGGCAGGCGTGGGCGAACAATGTAGGTTGGCGTATCGATTATCACGTTGCCACACCGGGCATTGCGGCTACGGCGAAGAGTGCGGCCGTGTACAAGGATGAGCGGTTTTCAGATCATGCGCCGCTGATCATTGAGTATTCATTCGAGTGAACGCGCGCTTTATGGAAGTTTTTTTTAAACAACTGCCGGTCTAGTCATGACGCTCTGACTGCATTCAACAAGTAGTATTCAAAAGATTTTTCATTCGTAAGGCTTGGAAATCCATAAATAAAAAGTGACAACAACATTAACGCAAAGCTACTAAGCCACCACCGCATAAAAGTTTGCACACATAATTTGTTATAGTTATTAAAATAATTGCTTGGAAAAAACTTCCTGAGCTTTTCATCTGTAGTCTTTTCTGTCGTTCCGCCAACGCTTAAGTTTCTAGAAAAATAATCATAATGATATTAGATACAATCATAGACATAATCGGATACGTAATCGCTGGTGTGCTTTACTTTTGCCAATTTATGGCTGTCGCGTATTCATTTTGTTGGGTTCAGATTGTTCCTGTCTGGTTCCTGGTTTATAAACCAAGAAAACTCGGATCCTACATAGATACAAAAGTTCTAGACGTTTTTCAAACAAAATATCGTTTTAACGTGAACAACTCTGAAGATTTGCCCTCGGCTAAGTATCAGCATGTTTTATTTGTAGCCTGGCTTTTTTTATTAACGGCTATTCATTTTTATTTTTTCACGTCTTTATTGAGTTTTGTCGGCTTTACCCTTTTTAGTGGCTTCCTGGTGTTATTGGCTGTAGTATTTTTCAGTAAGTTTCTTCGCGAATTCCCTGGTCGCAAGGAAATCGCAATCTCTTTCTTGAATGAGAACTGGAAAAGTGGGGTTTTTATATCTATTGTCTTACTCGTTTTTGCGAAAATTCTAACGGACATTTGGACATATATTCGAGAGTCTGCTCTCTTCAAGTTCGCCATTAAAGCAGTGAAATACGCAAGCATCAGTGTCTTGCTTATTTACATTTTTTTGTTACTGTCCACTTCCTTCAGAATAGAAAGAGAAGATTTTGTTCAGTTTTGCGCACGGATTCATCCTGCCCTGGCGACCTTCACCACAAATTTTTACAGAAATATCGCCGACAAACCCTAAGCTTTACCCATCACTCAAGGTAATTCAGAAGTGCTAAACAACAGATTTTCAAAATGAATGGCCCACTAGCCGGTAAGAGTTCGGCGTAGAAATCTGGTCTAACACAACCCGCCAAGCTTTCTCCTCAGCCAAAGAACCAGTAGCACACCGCTATCGACGCCAGCACACCCGCCAGATCAGCAAACAGCGCGCATCCCACCGCATGTCGCGCGCGCTGTATACCCACCGATCCGAAGTACACCGCAAGCACATAGAACGTTGTCTCGGTGCTGCCCTGCATCGTCGCCGCCAGCAGCGCAGGGAAACTGTCGACACCCTGCGTGTTCATGGTGTCGATCAGCATGGCGCGGGCGGCGCTGCCTGAAAACGGCTTGACCAGTGCGGTGGGCAGCGCATCGACGAAACGGGTATCCCAACCAGCCCAAAGCACCCCATCCCGAATCCCGGTCAACAGCAAATCCAGTGCCCCCGAGGCGCGCAAGACGCCGACGGCACACAGCATCGCGACCAGATAGGGCAGCAAATTTTTCGCGACCTCGAAACCTTCACGCGCGCCTTCGATGAAGGCTTCATACACCGCCACCTTGCGCAGCATGCCGGCGACCAGAAACAAGAGGATCAGCCCAAACAAAACCACGTTTCCAAGCACGGACGAAAGACTGGCGAGCGCTACCGACGACAGCGTCGACAACAGCGCAATGAAACCGCCGAGCAGGAGTGCTGAGCCCAGCAACCAGCCCAGCACCACAGGATCGCGCCAGCGCAAACGCTGCATGAAAACCACTGCAAAAAATCCGGCAAGCGTGGAGGCTGTCGTCGCCAGCAAGATGGGCAGGAAGACCAGTGTCGGATCGGGCGCACCTTGCTGTGCGCGATACATGAAAATCGAGACGGGCAAGAGTGTCAGCGAAGACGCATTGAGTACGAGGAAAAGAATTTGTGCGTTGCTGGCCCGCTCGGGTTCAGGGTTAAGCGACTGCAGCTCGCGCATCGCTTTCAAGCCTATGGGTGTGGCTGCGTTATCGAGACCCAGCGCATTCGCGGTGAAATTCATGGTGATCAGACCGAGTGCCGGATGACCGGCGGGCACTTCGGGCATCAGCCGCGCAAACAGCGGGGACAAAAAACGGGCGAGGCGTTCAACGAGTCCGGCTTTTTCTGCAATCTGCAAAAAGCCCAGCCACAGCGTGAGCGTGCCGAATAATAAAATCATTACTTCGACAGACAACCGGGCCATCGCAAATAAACTCTCGACCATCCCTGCGAAGACGGCGGGATCGCCCACGACAAGCCAGCGCCAAAGCGCGCTGGCTGCGGCCAGAAAGAAGAAGCTTAGCCAGAGAAAGTTAAGCATCGCGGTATCTTGTCTTGTCGCGACGGCCCGGGCTTAACCGGCACTGTCTCCGGCATGCTTCTTATCGTCGCTACCGGCAGGCACATTCCACGGTGCGATTTTAGGCAAGAGCAGCATGCCGGGAAGTGCCAGCGCAAAGCAGATCAAGAAAAACTCAAACCAGCCCGTATGCGCGACGATGTAACCGGTGAGCGCGTTGAAGAAGGTACGCGGCACCGCTGCGAGACTGGTGAACAGTGCAAACTGCGTGGCGGTGTAGCGTGAATCCGTGGCGGTAGCGATATAGGCAGTAAAAGCAGCCGTGCCCAAACCGACCGCGAAAGCTTCCACGCCAATCACCAGCCCGAGCAGAAATGTGTCCGGCACGACACCGGGAGCACCAGCGCCAACTTTCGCAAGTAACGCAAAACCGAGAATCGCAACCGCCTGCAGCACACCGAAAATCCAGAGGCCGCGATTGACGCCAGTTTTCTCCAGCCAGACAGCGCCCAAAATACCGCCAGCAAGACTGGCCCACAAGCCTGCATTCTTAGCGACCAATCCGATCTGCGTACGCGAAAAACCCAGATCCATATAGAAGGGCGTGGCCAGTGCGGTGGCCATGGAATCACCCAGCTTGTACAGAAAGATAAAAGCTAAAATCATCGCGGCATGCGACCAGCCGCTGCGCTCGATGAATTCCTTGAAAGGCAGCACGACCGCTTCGCGCAGGGTGCGTGGTGGCTCACCGTAAATACTAGGCTCACGAATCAGCAGGGTGGTGAAAACGCCGGGCAGCATGAATAATGCTGTGACCGTAAACACGACTTGCCAACTCAGAAAGTCGGACAGAATCAACGACAGAGAGCCGGGCACCAACGTAGACATTTTGTACGCATTGACGAACAGTGCGGTACCGGACCCCTGCTCGCGATCGGATAGCATCTCTCGACGATAAGCATCAATGACGATGTCCTGACTGGCAGACAGAAAAGCAACCAAACCGGCCAGGAAAACAATAATCGTCAGATCTGTCACCGGCGAAAAAAACCCCATACTGCCTATCGTCGCCAACAACGCAAGCTGCGTAAAAAACATCCAGCCGCGCCGCCGGCCAAGCATAGGAAAGCGGAAGCGATCCATCAACGGCGACCAGAGGAATTTCCAGGTATAGGGAAAGCCGACCAGCGCGAACAGTCCAATGGATTTCAGATCAACCTGCTCGGCTTTCAACCATGCTGAGAGCAAGTTGTACAGAATGAACAGCGGCAACCCAGAAGTAAAACCGAGCATCACGCAAATCAGCATGTGCCGAGTGAAGTAATGCCGCCAACCGCGAGCAGGCGTCGACTCCAATGCAGAAGTATCCTGATTCATGCGTTGTCTTTAAAAGAAAGCTGGGGTGTCCGAGAGGACGGGATCATCGTTTACGAAGACGAAAAACTGCGAGGCTACCGCGCCAATTTGGGAGCAAAGTAACTGGCGTTCCGTCGTCACGCAGCGCGACACACTCGAGTACTTCGAGACCGACTTCGTGAGCAAGTTCCTCAAAGTCACTAATCGTCGCACAGCGCAGATTCGGCGTGTCATACCACGCATGAGGCAAGCTCTCGGAGACGGGCATACGACCCGTCAGCAGTGCTACGCGGTGGGGCCAGTGCGCAAAATTTGGAAAAGAAACAATCGCCTCACGGCCGACGCGCGTGATATCCCGCAGTACACCTTCAACGTTTTTCATCATCTGCAGCGCAGACAGGCACAAGACCGTATCAAAAGCGTCATCAGCAAACATCGCTAGACCACCTTCCATATCTTGCTGAATGACCGAGACGCCGCGTTGCACACAGCGTGGGATGTAGGCATCATCGATTTCAACGCCATAGCCACTGCAGTGTTTGTCGACCTGCAGGTATTCGAGCATGGCACCGTCACCGCA
>JAIXYM010000136.1 GCA_027490255.1 Oxalobacteraceae bacterium
ATCAAACTGGCCGCAGGGTGGATGATTGATCAGTGTGGGTGGAAAGGGCGTTCTGTCGGTGCTGCAGGTGTGCATGATCGACAGGCACTGGTTCTGGTTAACCGGGGAGGGGCGGCGGGTTCGGACGTACTCGCGCTCGCTACAAAAATTGTCGACGATGTCCGGACTCGGTTTGGCGTGTCGCTTGAAACCGAGCCCGTTATAGTTTGATGCTCTGAGTTAAACCAAACGGTGTATCAGCCAAAATGGCAGACATAATCCACAGGTTCAGTCGCCTCAATCTCAAAGCTTGAATTGCCCGGTACATTAAAGCTCTGTCCAGCCTCGTACGATGTCCAGTCTGCCTCACCTTTGATGCGCGCACGGCATTTGCCTGCGGTGATTTCCATGATCTCAGGTACACCTGTGTTGAATACCAGTGATGATGGCAGGATTACACCGACCGATTTTTTGGTGCCATCAGCGAGCATGACGGTATGCGATACGCATTTGCCGTCGAAGAAGACGTTGGATTTCTTTATGACGGAGACGTTGTCGAATTGGTTGCTCATTTTATTTTTCCTTCGGGGTCAATTCAGAGGGCGTCATGCCGGCGTCGGCCGGCATCCAGTGGCTTTGCGTTTTTTGCGAAAGACGCTGGACCCCGGCCTTCGCCGGGGTGACAGTTCAAGCATTGGTGGTGACAGTTCAAGTATGGGTGGTAACAATTCAAGCATTGGTGGTAACAATTCAAGCATTGGTGGTAACAGTTCATGCATCGGTAGTGACAGTTCAAGTATCGATGGTGACTGACAAAAATTTATTTGCCGCGCTTGATTTTCGCGTTCGCTGCAATCCGCATACGCAGTGCATTGAGTTTGATGAAGCCACCGGCATCCGCCTGATTGTAGGCGCCGCCATCTTCATCAAACGTCGCGATGTTCATGTCAAACAGCGAATCAGTTTTTGAATCACGCGAAACCACGATGACATTACCTTTGTAGAGCTTCACGCGCACCCAGCCATTCACGCTCTGCTGTGTATGGTCGATCAGAGTCTGGAGGGCGACACGTTCTGGTGCCCACCAGTAGCCGTTATAAATCAGCGAGGCATAACGCGGCATCAGATCATCTTTCAGGTGAGCGACTTCGCGATCCAGTGTGATGGATTCAATCGCGCGGTGTGCGCGCAGCATGATGGTGCCGCCCGGTGTTTCATAGCAGCCGCGTGATTTCATGCCCACATACCGGTTCTCGACCAGATCCAGACGACCGATACCGTGCTTGCCGCCTAGGCGATTCAATTCAGTCAGCACAGCCGCTGGCGAGAGTCGCTTGCCATTCAGGCTGACGATATTGCCATGCTCGAATTCGATATCGAGATACTCGGCTGCATCCGGCGCCGCTTCGGGGCTGACGGTCCAACGCCACATCGATTCTTCTGCTTCGGCACTGGGGTTTTCCAGATGGCGGCCTTCGAAGCTGATATGCAGCAGATTGGCATCCATCGAATACGGCGCGCCACCGTTCTTGTGCTTCATGTCGATCTCGATGCCGGCATCTTCTGCGTACTTCAGCAGCTTCTCGCGCGAGAGCAGATCCCACTCACGCCATGGTGCAATGATCTTCACATTCGGCATCAGCGCATAAGCACCGAGCTCAAACCGTACCTGATCGTTGCCCTTGCCAGTTGCGCCATGCGAGATGGCATCGGCGCCGGTTTCGCGCGCGATCTCGATCAGACGCTTGGCGATCAGCGGGCGCGCAATCGACGTTCCCGGCAGATATTCGCCTTCGTAAACAGTATTGGCGCGGAACATCGGAAAAACGAAATCACGCACGAATTCTTCGCGTACATCATCAATAAAAATATTTTCTGGCTTGATGCCGAACTTGATCGCCTTGGCGCGCGCTGGCTCAAGCTCTTCACCCTGACCAAGGTCCGCGGTAAAGGTGACGATCTCGCAGTGATAATGATCTTGCAGCCATTTCAAAATAACCGAGGTGTCCAATCCGCCCGAGTAGGCGAGGACGACTTTATTGATATCGCTCATGTGTTTGTTTTCCCTGATTTCAGTAACGAATTAAATTTTTCCGAGTACCAGATACTCGAGCAAGGCTTTTTGTACATGCAGTCGGTTTTCTGCTTCATCCCAGACCACGGACTGCGGTCCGTCCATTACTTCAGCCGACACTTCCTCGCCACGATGTGCGGGTAGGCAGTGCATGAACAAGGCGTCCTTGTTTGCGCGTTTCATTTTTGGCGCATCAACAATCCAACCATCGAAAGCCTTCAGACGTGCGGCATTTTCTTCTTCATAGCCCATGCTGGTCCAGACATCGGTCGTCACCAGATCGGCGCCTTCGCAAGCATCGGACGGATTCTTGAAGACTGTGTAGCGTTGATGATCAGCGGATACCAGTGCCGGGTTAATGTCATAGCCCGCAGGTGTGGAGACATTCAGATGGAAGCCGAACACCTCCGCCGCTTGCAACCATGAATACAGCATATTGTTGGCGTCACCGACCCAGGCCACGGTTTTGCCGGCAATAGAGCCTCGGTGTTCAATATAGGTAAAAACATCGGCAAACACCTGACAGGGGTGATGTTCATTGGTCAGACCATTAACGACCGGCACCCGTGAATTGGCGGCGAAGCGGTTAATAATCTCCTGACCAAAGGTGCGGATCATGATGATGTCGCACATCCGGGACATCACCTGCGCCGCATCCTCCACCGGTTCGCCACGGCCGAGCTGGCTGTCACGGGTGTTCAGATAAATGGCAGCGCCGCCAAGCTGATGCATGCCCGCCTCGAAGGACAGCCGGGTGCGCGTGGAATTCTTTTCGAAAACCATGACCAGCGTGCGGTCCATCAGCGGATGGTAGGGCTCGTAATTTTTGAATTTGCGCTTGATGATCTTCGTGCGCTCGATCAGATAGTCGTACTCCGCGAGCGTGAAGTCGGCAAACTGCAGATAGTGTTTGATTGCCATAAATGAAAAACGGCAGCTAGCCAGGCCGGCAGCCGCCGAGTGTTTTAACCAACTGAATTATAAGGGGTTTGGACGCACTCGGGCAGGGCGCGGCTGTAAACGAGTCTCCTTGTGCCGTATCCGGCGGTCAGGTGGCTTGCTTGAGTTGTTAAATAAAAATTAATGCATCAATAGCAACTCTTTATTCGATGTCGGTCAGAATTGAAGCGGTGCTTATAGCTCGATTGGAGTACTGAATGGACTAAGAACCTATCCCTTTAGGCCGCTTGCAGCGTTGGCAGTACCTTGCCGTACATCTGTAATGTATGCGGCACTGCTGCCTTGCCATCGACCTAAAGGGATAGGTTCTGAGTCAAACGCGGTAGTCACTGGTAGTCGTTATCCCCATACGGATTCGTTTGTCGGTTCGGGTCGTTTTGCGGCGACACATTAGGTAATTTTTATTCCTGATAGATCCTATTTGCGACTGCTTCGGGCATCTGTTCTTTTTTTGATGTGAAAAAAATTTTTACTTTTTCCAGCGATTCCATCTTTCGCTCCTCACTGATCCACCAGTTGGTCGAAAATAAAGTTTTGATCGCAGCTCGGATGTTGGCCGCTGCCGTGGCCGTTTCATCGTCCCATCTTTCGCTGTCTTCCTCGGCACCGAATTTCTTTTCAAGCAATGACAAGAGATATTTTTTTATGTCTTCATTTGTTGGGGTAATTGAGCGTTTATTTATTTCATTTTTTATTTCGTCCAATTTTTCCTGGATCGCAATCTGAAAATTTTTCAGATCAGGAGGCATGCTTTCGGAAAAATTAGTTTTAGAGAGCTTTGTTCTCTCATCAAGCTGAGCTGCTAAAAAACGTGTTTTTGTTTCAAAATGAGTATTTACGCTATTTTTTATAATATCAATATCACGATCAAAATCTTTAATGGTACTCTTGTGTAAAATGGTTTTTGACGTAAAAATATCCTCAGTTTTCTTTATAAAAAATAAACAGTTATCAGAAAAATTATCGCCTGAGTTTAAGAATTTTTTTAAATCAGAAAAAAAATCTTCAGTTTTATATTTTCCTGGATAAAAATCAATTTGATAGTCTTCGGGTAATCCATGATTTCCGAGAATTTCTTTTAATTTACCTTCTGTTTTTTGGGTAACAGTTCCGGTTCTTGCCTCAGATCGTAGGGATTGAAATAAATCTTGCGTGCTTTTAGGATTATCGGTTTGCAGACGGTTAATTCTCTTGACTCCGACGCTTTGCAGCAGAGGGCGGAATGTTTCATGTTTAATGCAAAAATCTTCAATGCCGTACTTCATCATGGTTTTTATCCTATCTTTGAAGCTGGTGATCGAATCAATGTCTTTGCGCTGGTAGATGCGTACTGATGACCTACCATCGATCTCTATTTTTTCCTTCAACATAATCGGACTGTCTTCGTTCCGGTTGAAACTACCTAGTTCAATTCTGGTGGTCATATATAACCTCGCCGTTATTTCCGTGATTGAAATTTATTTGCCCTCAAGCCACTCATGCGATCCATATGATTTCGCTGAATGACAATCTGCTCGCCAATAAATGGTTGGTATATTCATGAGCCGCCGACACCTTGAGATATGCCGCTTCGGTAGATTTTTCCGGGTAGGGATATTCAAGAAATCACCACTCACATATCAAATATGTGCTTGAGATAGCAGCGATTTTTGGTGGTTAGAAATGCAGATAAGTTCCAAAGTATGGAAACTTCGGTTAATTTTGTTGTATTCATGCTGAAAATCCTTGGCTCATCGCCAAAGCAAACAATCGTCCTTGAAGGCTGCCCTTTTTTTGCTGCTGGTCGTGGCGCTCGTTGTTCAGTAGGGCGGTTTTTGGAGCGATTCATGCCTGAGTTGCAGGTAGAGTTGGTGTCTGCCGTGGTGGATACTGCCTTGGCCCAGAGCCTGCAGCACAGCACAGTCCGGTTCCGCCACATGATGGCAATTGGTGAAACGGCACTGGCCCAGCACGGGTTCGAATTCCGGAAATGCCCGCTCCAGCATGCCCTCGGAAAGATGGTAAAGGCCAAACTCCTGGAAGCCGGGCGAATCAATCACATTCGATTGCTCGTCCAGCGTATAGAGCCGGGTAAATGTCGTGGTGTGTTTGCCGGTGTCCAGTCGCAGGGATATTTCCCGCACAGCGATTTCCGCATCGGGTACCAGCAGGTTCACCAGCGAGGATTTGCCCATGCCGGATTGGCCGATCAGTATCGTCGACTGACCCGACATCAGCGGCTGCAAAATTGCGAGGGTGCCGGCCGGATCTGCTTTGGCACTGACCTCGTGTATCGGATTTATAGGGGGTTGGGCGTATTCGGGGAGGGCGCGGTCGTGAATGAGTCTCTCCGAAGGATATCCGGTCGTCAGGCGATTTGCTTGCGGTGTAAAACGCAAATTAATGGATCAATTGCAACTCTAATTTTGCTTTCAGTTCGGATCGAAGCGATAGTCGTCGGGAAGGCGGGATAATTCGCGTGCTCAGTCAACAGCGTTCGCCGCTATTGATCGTTCCGAAACCCGAGTACGGATTGGAAATTTATGTTCTGTCGTCTTGGGTTGGTTTTGTGGTGTTGGTGTTGAAAGGCTTTGGTTCAACGCAGTCCTACCCGCTAGTCCAAAGAATGAAGATGGATAGAGTTTCCAGGGATATCAAGCCTGGTCATCGTCCGCACCCTGAATTTCTTGTTTAGACTCAATGCGATTAGCTGCACGTTCTATATCATCGTGCGCTTCTTGCAATTCTTTGACTATTTCTTTCAGATCAGGATTTTTTTTCAAAAGTTTTTCGACGCTGAAATAAA
>JAIXYM010000109.1 GCA_027490255.1 Oxalobacteraceae bacterium
CCGTTGATGGTGCTGATCTTGATGGTAAGTGGTTGGTGACACTGGCAAAGACGCAGGGTGAGGAATTCTCTCTGATGCCGGTACTGAGTTCTCAGGGTGCTCTCACGCTGACGGGTAAAAATATCAAGCAGCAGCAAAAAAATACGCTGATATCGCTCGGGTTTGCAAAAGAGGTGCCAAATGGCGTTCAAGCTTCCTATGACTATGCCAATGGTGTTCTCAAGCTTAATGGCAAAGTCAGTAATGCTGCTTTGCTCGACACCATGCTGCAAAATATGGATCAGCAAATTCGCGGTTTCCTGACAGGGCAGCAGATACGCGCTAATGGCGGCGGGCCCGAGCAGCAAGAACTCGAAGAACCTTCAGCGCAAGACCTTGAAACCTGACGTGACCTTAGTTATCTATGATGGCGCTTGTCCGTTTTGTTCTGCCTATGTTCGGCTGCATCGGTTTCGCGAGGATATCGGTCCGGTCGAATTACTGAGCGCTCGCGCTACTGACGATCGCATTGCGCATTACCAGCAACAGGGATTTGATCTAGACCAGGGCATGTTATTGGTGATGGGAGACGTGGTCCATGCCGGTGCCGACGCCATGCATGTCATGGCAGCCTGCAGTACATCGTCAGGTTGGTTCAATCGCTGTAATCGATGGATTTTTTCTTCTCGGCGTCTGTCGCGACTGATGTATCCCATTCTCAGAGCGGGTCGTCGGCTCGCTTTGTTGCTGCTGGGTGTGCCTCTGGTTCGTAAAAATCACCACTGAGCCGAGCAGTACACAATCGCTGGAAAATTAACAATCCACGCCCAGAAAAAGCGGTTCAGTCCGAAAAATCGGAATACCAGAAAATGAAATACCGCAGCGATCCCGCAGCCAACCAGTGCCCATGCGGGTCCGGCGATGGTGAGCGGAAAGCAGCATTCCCAGAGAATGAACGCCCACGAGCAAGTTATGGCGACGATGGGTTTTCGAAACAGACTTTGCTTGTTTCGCGGACCGTATAAACCACCATCCAGAAAAAAGATCAGCGCACTGCCATCGCGCCATGCGGGTGAAAATAATTTAATCGCACCAGAAATGAAATAAGAGCTCATTGCATGAATCGTGACGTACCAGAGCCCTGCTTTCCAAGCGAGCACCGGTCCCACCCAGAGTGAGGCCACATTGGCTATCACCAACCCCGTCAGCGCCACAATGGTCATGAAATCACTGCCGCCGTTGAAAGCGCCGCGCCAGCGTATCAGTATCAACATGGTGCTTGCGAAAAGTAGCAGGGCACTAATTGGGCTGCTGCCTGCAAACAGACTGGCTGCGGCACCGGCACGCAGCAGCAAATGCAGATGATGTATGCGATCACGATAAAGTACATCGAATGCCTTGCGCAGCCAGTCCGGCGCATGCGCCACATCCCCTCGCTGCACTTGCCAAGACCAGACACCCTCAGAACTCGTCGCCGCGCGCATCCGTAAAAATTCCAGTGTCTGTATCAGCAAACTGATCGCGCACAGACATTCCAGTGCACGGACAGAAGCGTACAAACTGATTGGAGCGCTGATACTCATGCGTTCTGTACCGGTGAAGTGACCACAGCCATGCTTTCGTCAGGTTCGCTGCGGGGCGGTATTAGCCGCAGTTGGAATTGATACTGGATCGCCTCAGCGCGCAACATGGAGCGCACCAGCCGCTCGACTAACTGGTAGGTCACCAGATCGCGCACATCGCCGTCATCGGGTATGGACTGTACGTCGGCGCTGAGATGATCAACCAGGTTCTGGTTGGCCAGTGCCAAGTTGTTGCGGGGGTTATGAAACAGATCACCGAGATGAAAGGGCGCCCGCGGCATGAACATTTCCCATGACTGCCACTGTCCTGTGCTGTCCAGAATGCGGACAAATAATCTTGGCTGGTGACCAAGGCCATGATAGAAGCGCCAGTTAGGAAAAAAGCTGCGCAACAAAAATAGCCAGGGTCCGGAAATCACCTTCCCCCGACGCAGCAGACTGGCCAGCAGAAAAATGAAGTAAGCAGCAATCAGAAGAAGGCTGATGTCCGATGCGCTCGGTGTCATGTGGGTGGTTTGGTTAGTGTCGTCCCTGAAATTTTACGCGAAGCACCCTCAAGGGTTGCTACTTAAGGTCTGCTACTTAAGGTCTGCTACGTATGGACTGCTGCTTGGGGTAGTCCAGAGGCTCTCAGGGGTTGCGTCCCCCTAGACGAGGGGGCAGGCCAGTGTCTGAAGGGATTTCCCCATGCTGGGGCCGCATTGTTTAAAATCACGCCTTGAATCTTTCAGAGGTTGCGGATGAATGCAGGAATGATAGAAACAAGGCACTGGATACTGGCGATATTCATCGTCTCAGCGCTGTACGTGCATTTCCGCGGGACAGTCCGTTTTGGATTGCTACGGGCGCTGACTGACTTTACCGTACTACTGGCACCGGTCAATGCGATCATGTACCTGTTCTCGCGTACGCGGCGCACCGCTTATATCGACCCTAGTGAGTTTCCCGAACTTGCACCCCTGCAGGCCAACTGGCAAGTCATTCGTGATGAAGCCATGGCACTGGCCGATGGTGGACAGATACGCGCGGCCTCGGGTTACAACGATATTGGTTTCAATTCTTTCTTTCGCACGGGTTGGAAGCGTTTTTATCTGAGCTGGTACGGGCGCGATCTGCCCTCGGCCATGCAGAGCTGCCCCAAGACGCTGGCTCTGCTTAAGCAAATTCCCAATGTCAAAGCGGCGATGTTTGCCTCGTTACCTCCCGGCGCCACTCTGGTACGGCACCGTGATCCCTATGCGGGCTCGCTGCGTTATCACCTTGGATTGGTCACGCCCAATGACCCTGGCTGCTACATTGAAGTCGATGGTCAGCCCTATCATTGGCGTGATGGCGAGGCAGTGATGTTCGACGAGACCTTCATTCATCATGCGGCCAACACCACGGAGCATCAGCGTGTCGTGCTGTTTTGCGATATCGAGCGTCCCCTTTGGACAGCGCCGGCGCGCTGGTTCAATCGGCTGTTTGCGAAATACGTGATGGCAACGGCATCCTCGCAGAACGTGGAAGGGGAATCGATAGGCTGGTTGAACCAGTTTTTTAGCATTGCCTACCATCTTCGCGTTCAGGGCAAAAAGCTCAAGGTCAGCAGCCGCTCCCTGTATTACCTAGCCAAATGGGGCGCTATCGGCGGTGCGCTATGGTTGATTTTCTGGTGATTGTGGCGACATCTTAGTGATTCGGGCCGCAATGCGAGCATGGCACTGGTTTTGACCGCCTCGAAGTTTCTTATTTACAATTTTTCTGAAAATTGCTAGATTCCGGGGCATTCACACATCCCGACACGGACGTGTCCCCGATGAGTCTTCCGTTCCCCTACAAAGTCATGTCTGTTGCGCTGGCTGGCTGCCTTGGCGGCTGCGCGAGCCAGTCCGAGCTCACGGCTTTGCGTCTTGATCCCGGCAATCCCAAATATCGCACTGAGGACTGCCAGCGCAGTATCGAAGGTGGCACCGTGCATCGCGATATCAAAAGCGTGACCATGGTGGCCACACCGGTTTTGTTGGTTGTCAGCGGCGGGTTATTGCTACCGGTGCTGGCTGCCAATGCCGGGCTGGATGCGGCAGATCGCATCGATGCATCCAATATGGCGAACCGATGTGGTTCCCGTGGTGAAAGTGGCGCTGAAATTGCTGGCAGTGTTGCGACCGGCGCTGCACTGGGTGCGGCGACTGGGCTGGCACCAAAATGAGAAGCACCGCATTGAGAAGCACTACGTTGAGACGCACCGCATCGAGAAGCACCAAATTGAAAGACCTACCATTGACTGACCTGCGCGCAATGACGACACGTCTGGTTTGCTCGTTAACCCTGCTGGCGGTGTGCGGCAGCGTGCACGCCGGTTGGACTAGTATTGGCCGATTCGACCGCGGCGAGTTTTATATCGACCGCGGCACTATAGAAATCAAAGGTGATCAACGCGAAGTCTGGAGCATGATGAATTACCGCAACCCGGAAATGCATCCAAATGGGAAAATTTTCCGGTCCACGCGCTCACTGCTGCAACTTCAGTGCAAAGCGAGATTGGCGCGAGGCGTCCACATGTCACATTTCACAGACGCCATGTTAGGCGGTAAGCAGATCAGCAAGATGGGCTCTCTGCCCGAGTGGGATCCTGTACCGCCCGGCACCCCCATGCGGGAAATTCTCGACCTTGTCTGCCGATCGTGACACCACAGGCGGATTGCGCTGGCATCTGCGCGCTTTCTGGCAAAGGCGCCGCTGGCAATTCACGTCGGCACTGATTGCCGACTGGCTCAAGAGCACTCGTCCGGCATCGTCCCATTTACTTCTGATAGGCGGCAGCGCAGGTTGGATGATGTCATCGACCTGGTTGCAGCGCTTTCGGAAAATTGATCTGATCGATGTTGATCCTCATGCGTCCTGGCTGTTTCGACTGAACCACGGTCGTGCCTTGCGCGCTTCGGGTTCGCATCTGCAGTTTTTTCAAACGGATGGTCTGAAAGAGCTTGATCGTTTGCTCAGGGAGTCTCCAGAGGCGACGATTTTTTTCGATAACGTGCTCGGTCAGCATCTCTACCGAGTTGGCGATATGGCGCGTGCCGAATCCGAGTTGCAGCAGATCGCCGCCCGGCTCAAAGGCCGGGATTGGGGGAGTGTGCACGACCTGTACTCCGGCCCCGTGGATAGCAACCGGGCGGTGCCGCAACCGGTATCGCGCTATGACGCGCTCAGCGATGCGCAGGGACTGTTGGTGAATGGTTTGCGCGAAACTCCTATGCACAGGCTTTTGCTCTCTCAGGTCGGTGGGCATGATGAGTGGATGGATCATCTGACCTCGGGCCTATTCCCCATCGGGACGGCCAGCCAGCTGATTGCTTGGCCTTTCCTGCCGAATTATGCGCATTGGCTACAGGCTGGCTGGGTTGCTGGTTCTGGCTCAAGTTCCGGATGATTTTGTCGATAACAATGAAACGGTAAAATCCATCACCACCCGGGTAAAACCCGCCGCTCGATTGCAAGAGGATTCAAATGAGATACAAGTTCGTCAGTCTATTTTTGTCGATGCTGGTGGCTGCGCCTGCGCTGGCGACTGGCCCTGGGCCACAATGGGATTACTACGGTGACGCCGGTCCGGCGAAATGGGGTAGCGTTGACTCGGCCTTCAAGACCTGCGGTATCGGTAACCGTCAGTCGCCCATCAATATTGAAACTCGTGATGCGGAGAAGGGTGGGCTCAAGCCGATTATGTTCACCTACTTGCCTGGGCCTGCCGAGGTGATCAACAATGGGCATACCATTCAGGTTAACTTGCCTAACTCAGGCTCGGCACGTTTCGATGGTCTTGAATACAAGCTGGTGCAGTTTCATTTCCATACACCCAGCGAAGAAAAAATCGACAGCATGGCTCAGCACATGGTGGCGCATTTTGTTCATCGTGCCGGTGACTCCAAACTTGCTGTCGTGGGTGTGTTGTTCAAGTTGGGCAAGGAAAACGCAGCGCTCAAAGTGGTGTTTGACAATCTGCCCAAAAAGCAGGGCCTCACGTTCGAGATCAAGGAATTCAATCCTGCTGATTTAATTCCTTCCGATCCCACTTATTTTTCCTACGTCGGATCATTGACCACGCCACCTTGTACTGAAGATGTGAAATGGAATGTGATGCGTACGCCGATTGAGATTTCGTACGCACAGCTGGCAGCATTCAAAAAGCTTTACAAGATGAATGCGCGTCCGGTTCAGCCTCTCAATGGCCGACGCGTGCAAATGTTGCAGCAATAACGTCAGCTTGAAAACGGTTTGCGGTTGAGATAGCTTTAAACTTCGAGGGGGGATGTGACGCTGGGGAGCTTTTCTACTGAGAGACTGTTTGATTAAACCGTCGCTCAGATCTTGTCGAGAGACTCATGCAGTCGCAAGATTTTTTCCTTGAGCTCGGGGCGCGATTCCATCATGTCACCGTTGGCGAACAAATTTTTTCTCGCTACTGGCTCAGCAGGCTTAGGTTGTGCAACGGGTGATTTCATCATGAGATAAATCACGGTCAGCGAAACGCTTAGTATCAACCACACTATCCATACACTGCCGCCGGGCAGCACGCCCAGAGTCGCGACACTGCCTAGATCACTTAACCAGCCCGACCAGTTCAGCTTCAGCCACCAGAGAACATTGCCTTGTGACTTGCTGATCCACGCAGATACTGCAAGAAACAGGCTCCAGTTCGCCAGCAGTAGTAGTGCAGAAATGCGGTGTCTGGATTGCATGAACGTCGATCAGCCTTTGAGCGTGGAGACCAGTTTGTCGTGCAGCGACTCGGCAATCTGCATGCGCAGCTTAGAAGTCTCGTGCACTTCCTGCTCGCCACGATAAGCATTGGACACCAGTTCGGAGGCGAGGCTGCGGACTCCTTCGATTTCCGAATCCAGTGCGTCGATGCGAGCCCGCAGGGTTTTTTGTTCCTGAATCTTGCCGCCAATCAGGCGTATCGCTGCATGTACCTGGGTCCAGGCTTGCAGACGCGGGTCGTTGATTTTCAGGCTATCGAAAACATCTTGCATCGATTCACCCAGATTAACCAAAGCCTCCGCAGATAATGGCTCAGAATCTATTTTTAGTTTATGTTCGAGTTTATCTTCCGATTTCAGATGCTCATTAATCGAGATAACCTGCCCGCCAGCGTCAGACCAGCCCGATTTAGGCTCGAATCGCATCATTGTCGGTTTTGTCGATGACTTTCCCATAACTAATTACCTCTCTTGCAAAATAATCTTGTATTCGTGGAAAAAGCTGATCTATACTCTGACGTGATAATATGGCAAAACTTCCCCTCAAGCAACGTTAAAATTATAATTCGCTAAAAAATCAACGGCTTGCGGCCGAATCAAAGGAATACCATGAGCAACGCACTCAAGATCCTTATTACCAGCCAAAAGGGTGGGGTTGGTAAAAGTACGGTTTCGGCGAATTTAGCCGCGTATTTTTCTTATATATCTGGCAAAAAAACGTCATTAATCGATTTTGATCATCAGGCAACTGCCGGAAAATGGGTCAAAAAGGCTTATCCAATTGGCATCGATTGCATGACGGTAGATTTGCCAAATGCAAAAGGATCGGGAATCGCGCTACTCAAAGCTAAAGAAGCTTTGCGCAAATGTGTCGATACCATGGAGGTCGTGATTACCGACCTGACTTGGACCGATGTATTGCCGCCGGATTTTCTGTTCGAATTTGATCTGGTGCTGGTGCCCAGCTCGCTGTCACGGGTTGAGCTCGATAGCACGCTCGAGTTCGTCAACCGTTTTTCCTTTGTTTTCAATTCCCGTCTGCGCAATCCCCCCAAGCTGGTCATCGTTCCTAGCCGCGTCGACAACCTGCAGACCTACGAGAGTATTTTCTCCAAGTCGTTCAATGCCGGTTTCTTCTTGTCGCCGCCTGTGATGTACAGCACGAGCGCCAATGAATTCTTCGGCACCGAATTCTTTGTGATGACGACCAACAAGGAGATTCGCGAGAACTTCATCGAGTTCGGCCGTTCCATCGAGCAGTTGGGTGAAATCGAAGCCGATCTCAAGCTCAATACGCGGCAAAATGCGCTTACCCACAAGGTCAGCGGTTCTATCCTGGATCGTTTCCGTGCCGTGCGAAATTCCAGCGAAAACCCCTCGGTTCGAGCAGCTGCCAATGACAGCGCGCGAATCAAGCCCGGTGGCCGGATCAAAGCGGTAATCCCTTCATTCCTGATGATGGGTCGCGACGGCTAAGGCTGGATCAAAACAGAAATCTCCAGTCTCGCTGGAGTACGCATTTCGGCTCGCAGAGAGCCCACTAGTCGGATTATTTCTCCGGTGGTTTTTTCGCCTTGGGGTCCGGCGGTGGCGGCGGTGGTGGTGGCGTGCCGTAGAGCAGCAACGCGATATCCGGGTTCGTCGCAGCAAAAACTTCTAGCAAAGAATCAATCGCAGCCGCTGCGGCTGCCGAATCCCCTGTTCCCAGCCACTGAGCGCGATTGTTGCGCATGACTAGCAATTGCTGGGGAGTGCACTGCTTACCGCGTCGGCTTATCCATGCCAGCGCTTGGGCACGACGTTTTTCTGCATCCTGCGTGTCGATACCGATCGCCCGAAAATCCGCCACGATGCATGGGGGTGGTTCAGCGCCGGATTTTTTCTTTGGTGTTTCCGTTGGCGTTGGTGTTGCCTCGGTCTTCTTCTCCTGATCTACAGCAGCCTCAGGCGCTGGCGCTTGGGTTTGCACTGGAGCCGGGGCGGGTTTGGCCGCTGGTTTTGCGTCCACTGCTTTGTTTGCCGGCGGTGGCGTTTTTGCTGGCTCCGCCGCCTTGGGTGCATTTGCCGCCGGCTTGGCTTGTGTTGTTGCCGCATTGCCGGGTACGGGCCGTGCTGCTGGAATAGACGTTGTCTCAGGGGCTGGCGCATTTTGCGCATGGGTCGTGCCTACGGACAGGAGCAATCCCATCCCTAGCAGCCAAACGTTTCGTACCAGGTTTTGCATAGACGAACTCATCTACTCGGAATTGTTTTTGGAGGCCGCCGTGGTGTCCTGATACAGGACCGTGATGCTGATGCGCCGGTTGCGCGGATCGGCTGGGTTTTCAGGAATGTAGGGAGCAGAGTCCGCCACGCCTTCGATCTTGGCGAACTGAGACGGGGGCAGCCCTGCACCGGCCATAATTCGACGTGTGCTCTCCGCACGCTGACCCGAGAGCGACCAATTACTTCGAACGCCATCGTCATAGGCTAGGCTGTCGGTGTGGCCGCGCACGGCGACCTTGTTGGGCATGCCGATCAGTGACTTCGCCACCTCTTGAATCAATGTTTCTGCACGGCCCTGCATCCTTGCGGTGCCCAGAGAGAACATCGAGAAGTCCGCTTTATCGATGACTTCGATACGCAAACCTTCTTTCTCACGGATAAATTTGACTTGATCCTTGATCTTGTCGAGCTGGGGATTTTCCTGAATCTTTTCCCGCATGGCTTGCTCGAGTTTGTCGAAGTTCTTTTTGTCCGCTTCGGCGGCGATCTTTTGTCGCTCTTCCTCGGATAGCTCGCTCGGATTTTTATCGTTGAGCTCGTTTTTGGAGGTCCCGTTGTCCTTTGTCTGGCCCGCCTCGGATTGCGGCGTATCGCGTTCCATGAAGCTGGTGCGCTTGGCCGTATTCGGGAAGCCGTCGGGGTCCATCAGAGAGTTACCACCGCCGATACCACCCGGGCCGGCGAGGGTACTCATTTGGACATTGCTCTGCGAGGTTGGCTTGAAGTAATCCGCAATACTCTTGCGCTGGTCTTGCGTAGTGGCGCCAAGAAGCCACATCAACAGGAAGAAGGCCATCATCGCCGTCATCATGTCGGCCAGCGCAATCTTCCACGCGCCACCGTGCGCACCGGCGTGATCGCCGTCGACCATCTTCTTTTTGACAATGGGCTCAAGCGGCGGGCTTTCCGGCGCGCCTTCGGCGGGCTTTTTATCGTCGTCTGTAGCCATATGTCATTCTCGTACGGATCCGATGGAATGCTCAGTGAATCGACACAATGCAGAAAAAATCCAGCCAAACGTGGCCGAGTCGCTGCGTTATGCTCTTTATTGCAACATAATACCGTACATATTGCCCTAAAGCATTTTTTTGCACCCAAAACGAGGCTTGATTTGCCCAGCGATTTGTCATCCGGAACGCTTACATTAACGGCCCTCCGCCGTGCGTTGAAGCGAGCCTTTTTTGCTCTGGTTTTACTGGCGCCGCTCACTGCATCGCTAGCCCGAGAGCCGCAGATGCCCAAAGTGGCCACTGATGCTGCCACTGATGCTGCCCCTGAAGCGGCCACAGGAAAGACGGCTCAGACGCTGGTGCGCACGCAGCGCTTCATGGTGGTGTCGGCTAATGCGTTGGCGACACAGGCCGGCCAATACATTTTGCGTGAGGGTGGTAGCGCAGTCGACGCTGCTATTGCCATTCAATTGGTGCTCGGATTGGTTGAGCCGCAATCGTCGGGTATTGGCGGTGGCGCTTTCCTGCTCCACTACGATGCCGTTGGGCAGAAGGTACGAAGTTACGATGGCCGTGAGACAGCACCCGCATCGGTAAGCGCTGATTTGTTTTTGCGTCAGGGCAAGGTCATGCCCTTCAGCGAGGCCGTCAACAGTGGTCGTGCGGTCGGTACACCGGGCGTGCTGCGCATGCTGGAGTTAGCGCATCGTCGTCACGGAAAACTGCCCTGGTCGCGTTTGTTTGAACCGGCGATCACTCTGGCCGAACAAGGATTTGCGGTGTCACCGCGTCTGCACGCGCAGATCGCGGGGAACCGCGCCCTGTTTGCGCAGCAGGCGGCCCGTGATTATTTTTATCCGAATGGCCAGCCCGCGGCGATCGGTCATGTGCTCAAAAACTCAGCCTACGCGGCGGTACTAAAACGCATTGCAACCGAAGGCGTGAATACTTTTTACGAAGGCGAGATCGCCGCCGATATGGTCGCTGCCGTGCGCGCGCATCCGGTACCGGGTGAACTGACACTGGCGGATATCTCAGGCTATCGGGCAAAGGAAAGAACGGCGGTTTGCGGCAAGCATGCGCGCTACCAAGTCTGCAGCATGGGCCCGCCTTCCTCGGGCGGTATTGCCGTGTTGCAGATGCTCGGTATGTTGGAGCAGCACCAGTTGGATCAGATGCAGCCCGGTTCAGTCGAGGCCGCGCATTATTTTGCCGAAGCGGGTCGTTTAGCTTTTGCAGATCGCGAGCGTTATATCGCCGATCCGGATTTCATTACCGTACCGGTTGATGCTTTGCTGGATCCGCGCTATCTGCATTGGCGTGGCGCTCAGATTGACAGCCGCATGAGCATGGGCACAGCGCTTCCCGGCGATCCGTTGCAGATGCTGGCCAAACGCGGCAAGGATCAGGCCGCCGATCTGCCATCGACTACCCATTTCGTCGTGGTCGATGCCCAAGGTCATGGTGTCTCCATGACCAGCACCATTGAATCCGAATTCGGTTCCAAGATTTTCGTGCGGGGATTTTTACTCAACAATCAGCTGACCGATTTTTCGCTGCAGCCGAACGACAATGAAGGACGCCCGGTCGCCAATCGAGTTGCGGCAGGCAAACGTCCACGCAGTGCCATGGCACCCACCGTGGTCATGCATAACGGGCGCTTGTTCATGCTGGCAGGTTCACCCGGTGGTAGTGCCATCATTAACTTTGTGGCCAAGACCCTGATTGGCGTCCTGGACTGGCAACTAGATGTTCAGCAATCGATCAATTTACCGAATATCGGTAGCCGTAATCGCGAAACCGAGCTTGAACGAGGTAGTGCAGCCGAATCCTTACAACAGGGCTTGCGACAACGAGGTCATCGCGTCACCATCCTGCCTATGCCTAGCGGTGTGCACGCCATCGTGCTCGACCAGGACGGCATCACAGGCGGTGCCGATCCACGTCGCGAGGGTCGTGCCGCCGGTGAATGAACTTACCTCTCTGGAGAATCCCTGATATGAATCCGTTTTTTCTGCGCTGCCTATTGCTGTTGTTTTTCCCCGCATTGAGCGCGAGCGCCGATACGCTGAGCAAGATCACTGAGCGCGGCAGCATCGTACTGGCTTATCGCGAATCATCCGTGCCTTTCAGTTATCTCGATGGTCCGGGTCACCCGATCGGTTTTGGCGTCGATATCGCCAACAAAGTGGCCGAGGCCGTACGGCAAGCAAGTGGTAAAAAAGATCTGCGCATCGAATATCAGGCAGTCACTTCACAAAATCGCGTTCCACTCGTCGCCAATGGTAGTGTCGATCTCGAGTGCGGCTCCACCACCAACAATGCTGCGCGCGCCAAAGAGGTTACTTTCGCTATCAATTATTTTTATGCGAGTTCACGGTTGCTCGTTAAAAAATCAGCGGGTATTCAAAAGCTCGGTGATCTGGCAGGCAAAGCGATTGCAACTACCACTGGGACTACGACTTTTGGACAGCTGCGCAAGCTGAGTTTGGAAAGAAACCTCAACCTGAACGTCGTTCCAGCCAAAGACCATGCCGATGGATTTTTGCTCCTCGAATCCGGTCGCGCGCAAGCCTTTGCGATGGATGACATTCTGCTTGCCGGATTGATGTTGAACGCAAAAACTCCTGATGACTACGCTATCGTTGGTGAACCATTACAGGTCGAAGCTTATGCCTGCATGCTGCGCAAAGATGACCCTGCGTTCAAAAAGCTCGTCGATGGCACGCTGACAGCGATGATGAAATCCGGCGAGTTCGAGAAGCTGTATAAAAAATGGTTCATGTCGTCGATACCACCGCGTCAGCGTAGCCTCGGTCTACCCATCAGCGATCGACTGCGCGAGAACCTGAAATCACCGACCGATCAGCCGGCAAGCTGACATGCACTGGGACTGGCAAGTCTTTTGCAACAGCACTCTCAGCGGTGAAGCCACGGCCTGCTTTGGCGCTGCGGGTGACATCACCTATCTGCAATGGATGATCTCTGCGTGGGGCTGGACTGCGTCAGTCGCTGCACTCGGATTCGTTATCGCATTGTTTTTCGGTGTGATGGTGGGTATTGCACGCACCTTGCCGCTGGCGCCCTTGGCTCTGGCCGCGACCGCATGGACTGAGCTGTTTCGAAATATTCCCTTGCTGGTTCAGGTTTTTCTTTGGTATCACGTGCTACCCGTGTTTGTTCCTGCGTTTAGTAGCGTGTCTTCATTTTGGTTGGCTGCCATTGCACTCGGACTCTTCACCTCAGCGCGCATCGCTGAGCAGGTGAGGGCAGGTTTGCAATCGCTGCCACCCGGGCAGGCAATGGCTGCCAAAGCCTTGGGTTTGTCGCCGGCCAAGGTGTATGCGAAGGTATTGCTGCCCCAAGCGTTGCGCATTATCTTGCCGGCCTTCACCTCGGAGGCAATGAACGTCGTCAAAAATTCTTCCGTCGCCTTCGCCGTGTCGGTCACCGAGCTGACACTGTTTGCGATGCAGGCACAGGAAGAAACTGGGCGCGGTCTGGAAATCTATGCCGGCGTAACGCTGCTCTATGCGCTCACAGCCTTGAGTGTCAATCGCATCATGGCTTGGATAGAGTCGCGTACACGTCTGCCCGGTATGGTCGGAGCACGCTGATGAGCTTTGACTTTTCATTTTTTACTAGCCAAATGCTGCAGGATTATCTGCTGCGTGGATTACTGTTTTCATTGCAGCTCACCGTCATTGCGACGGTAGGCGGTATTGTGCTTGGTACGCTATTGGCCTTGATGCGGCTCTCAGGTAATCGCCTGCTGTCATTACCTGCTGCGATGTATGTCAATGTGATGCGTTCTGTGCCGCTGGTCATGGTACTGCTGTGGTTCTTTTTGCTCGTACCATTTATTTTGGGTCGCAGTACCGGCGCCGAGTTGTCAGCCGTGGTGACCTTCATTGCCTTCGAAGCGGCATTTTTTTGCGAGATCATGCGCTCCGGTATTCAGGGCATACCCAAAGCGCAAATGCAGGCAGGTAGCGCGCTTGGATTAGATACCTGGCAAAACCTGCGCTTCATCATTTTGCCGCAGGCGTTTCGTAACATGACGCCTGTTTTGCTCACGCAGGTCATCATTCTTTTTCAGGACACTTCGCTGGTCTACGCGATTGGTGCCTATGATTTGCTCAAAGGTTTTGAAGTAGCAGGAAAAAATTTCGGACGTCCGGTCGAAGCTTATGTAGCAGCGGCACTGACCTATTTTGTTATCTGCTTTGCACTGTCGTCACTGGTGCGACGCTTTCAGCAGCGCGTCGCATTTCAACCCTGATTATTTGTGCTGACTATCCATGACAACTGATACCACCATCATCCGTCTGAAAAACGTCTGCAAATCCTATGGCAGCTTTGCGGTGCTAAGTGATTGCTCAACCACAGTGGCGCGTGGTGATGTTGTCGTCATCTGCGGCCCCTCGGGCTCAGGCAAATCCACGCTCATCAAAACGATCAATGGTTTGGAAGGAATCGACAGCGGTGAAATTCAGGTCGATGGCGTACCCGTTCATGACAGTCGTAGCGACCTGCGTGCCTTGCGTTCGCGCGTGGGCATGGTATTCCAGCATTTCGAACTCTTTCCTCACCTGAGCGTACTCGACAATCTCACCCTCGCACAGGTGCATGCCAAAGGCCGCAGCGAGCAAGATGCCGTGACCCGTGCTGAAGCGCTGTTGGCGAGGGTTGGTCTGTCGGATCACAGAGATAAATACCCAGCGGCGCTATCTGGCGGTCAGCAGCAGCGCGTGGCTATCGCGCGAGCACTGGCGATGGATCCTGTGGTCATGCTGTTCGACGAACCAACGTCTGCACTGGATCCCGAAATGGTAGGCGAGGTGCTTGAGGTGATGATGACATTGGCACAGGAGGGCATGACCATGCTATGCGTGACGCATGAGATGGGATTCGCACGACGCGTGGCCGATCGTGTGTTGTTCATGGATGGCGGTCGTATCGTTGAAGATTGCAGCAGCGATGCATTTTTTGGCGATCCGTCGCAGCGCAGTCCCCGAGCCCGGGAGTTTCTCGATAAAGTTCTTGGGCATTGAGAATCTGGTTCGGGACACTCACACTCGAACGTCAGACAAATGTACCGGCATACGTCACAACCTTGCCACCTGATCCGATCTTGAAGCGCGAGATACCGGCAAGCTGACGTGTATTGATACCGCCCAGATCCAGCGTGCGCACGCCGCGCTCGCGCAACTCATCGAATGCCCGCCACAGCAGCAGGTTATGCGCATTGGTATCTCGCCCCGCTTCATTGGACCAACCAACGTGATAGGTCGCGGCGCTGCCATGGATCAGAAACAGCATGGCTGCGACGCGGTCTTTTTTAAGTTCCGCCCGAAGGATCAGCATGGTTTTGGTGGTTTGCGCACGCGAATTGATATAGCTCTCCACAAATTCCAGTGGCAGACCGTAAAAGCTTTTGCTTGCACGCTGCGCGCGCTCTTCTTCCAGCAGCCATCGGTATTGTCCGGGGTTGGCACCGGTACGAACAATATTGAGTCCTGAACGTTCGGCAGCCACCAGACGGTTGCGCCAACGTCCCTCCATAGCTGCACGCAATTGCTCGGAGGTCTGAGTCAAATCGATCAGCACCGTCGAGTAGCCCGTCATGACCCGGGTCAACTTTTTCAGGCTGGGATCACGAGGATCAATGGCATTCGGAGAAAACAAGGCAAAACGCGGCCGGCTCATTGGCAGGCTGCGTTTGAGTTCGCGATAAATGCGCGCCTGATCGTCGGCGCTGACCGGTTTGAGCCAAAGTGGTCCGCGCGTGCACAGTGCGATGCCAACCAAAAAACCATAGCGGCGACAAATGAACTGTGCCAGTGCGACGGTTTCGCCATTCAGGATTACTTCGGCGCGGTGGCATTCGATGCCCAGCGCCTTCAGACTCGTTCCATAGGCCCAGTCTTGCTGCATGGCGCCGCCTAGCGCCGCGTGCGCCTTGTCCCACTGCTGGTAATCAATCTGGTTCCAGAGAATGTGCATGCGTAAGATTTTGCAAGTGGCCGATATAATCAGCAATCAAAAAGGCACCGCATGATAAAGCGATTATTCACCCGCGAGAAGTTTCAGCCCATACTCGGGCACGATATCGACAAGCCGCGCATCACGCTGGCCGGTTGGTGTCTGATTCTGCTCTATTTGGGCGTACCGGCCATGGCAATTGGAGGCTTGATTGATCTGGTAGTCCAGCAGATTACAGGCGAGTGCGTAGGGGTCTGGTGTTTGTTCTGAAAAAAACAATTTCAAAAAATTTAACAAACCCTGTTTTGTGGCGGGTGTGGTGTTATTCTGAAGTTTGTTTCACAATTGCAATAGTGACTTCGCAATTGACACTTGAATTATTCGACGCGCTGTCGATATAAACGCCGATAGGCCGGTTTTGCCCGATCGGGGGTGCCGTCCAGCCAGCAAAAGGAGAGGCATATGTTTTTTTTCGTGGGATTGGCTGTCGTGTTTGGCTGCGTTTTTGGCGGCTACATCATGGCGGGCGGCAAAATGGCGCCGATCATCAAGGCCGCTCCCATCGAGGGCTTCATTATCGTGGGCTCGGCCATTGGCGCGCAGTTGATCGGTAACAGTATCGGCATTTTCAAGGGCGCCATCGGCGGTATGGTCAAATGCATCAAGGGGCCGACTTACAAAGGCTCAGACTATCTTGATCTGATTCTGATGGTCGGCAAGCTGCTCAACGTGATGAAAAAAGAGGGCGCGGTGGCGCTCGAAGCCCACGTCGAAAACCCAGATTCTTCAGCCATCTTCGGTGAATACCCCAAGCTCGCCAAAGACCATGCCATCGTTCACATGATCTGCGACACCTTGCGACTCGTGGTTATCGCTCAGGGCAATCTCGATGCGGATGCGGTCGATGATGTGATGAAAAGCGCCATCAAGACGCACCACCATGACGAACTGAAGTATCAAGGCACACTCGCTTCCATCGCCGGCGCGCTGCCAGCGCTGGGTATTGTTGCTTGCGTGTTGGGTGTGGTTAAGACCATGGGCGCGATTGACCAGCCACCGCCAGTACTGGGTGGCCTGATTGGTTCGGCGCTGGTCGGTACCTTCCTTGGGGTGTTCGTGGCTTATGGCGTGTTCGATCCGCTGGCCAGCCGTCTCGGTCAGATCATTGATGAAGATGGTCAAGTCTTCAAAGTCATCAATGAAATGATCGTCAATACATTGCGCGGCCATCCTGTGCCGCTGGTGATTGAAGCTGCCCGCAGCGTGATCAGCCATCATAATCAGCCAGGATTTGCGGAAGTGTTTGACGGATTGCGCGGTAAATAAACGTATAAGGCTCTGGACGATAAACGCCTGCCCATTGCGGCAGGCGTTTTGTTTTTCTGGAGGTGGGAATTTTCGGAGAAAAGACAGTTAATTATTGGTTTACTAATTTTTTGATTTCAATTGATTGACATTGGTAAATTTATAATCTCGATCGTTGCATTTACATTGACCATTTTCCCAAATCCCTCGAAACTCAGTGCGCGCATATAAAGTATGTGCATTTGTTAGAAAAAACAGGCGGCTGACAGGCACTGCCAGCGCTCAAAAGATGTATTTACGGGGGAGTTGTAGAGGGAATGGGCGATTACACCAATATGTCCGCGTATTACGACCTGATCATGACGTCAGGCTATTACGATTATCAGAAAATTGTAGAAAACATCACTCGGGACAACAGCTTTGGTAGCGTGCTCGAAATCGGCTGCGGTACCGGGCTCATCCTCGAAGAGTTGGGACAACGACAGCCGCATGCGGAAATCATGGGGGTTGATCTGACCGAGGCCATGTTGTCGATTGCTTCCGACCGCTTGCAACAGTTTCCGAATATTTCACTCTCGCTTGAAAACGTCACCGATTTCGATCTCAAGAAAAGTTACGACCTCGCTTTTTCCTATGGCGGCGTATGGTACTTCGTCGTCGATGGTGACAATGAACCCTTTCTGGTCAGTCATCTGTATCAGGCAGAGGACAATCATCAGGGCTTGGCGCGCGTGGGCAGTCATGTCAACACAGGCGGACGTCTGCTGCTGGGCATACAGGGCCCGCATCATGATTATGAAAAATCGGTCTCGAACGGCATGCTCTATTCGCAAAAAATCGAGCCTGCCGAGCATGGCTTCGTCAAGCATTACTATCTTGCCGAAGATACCCTTGTTGTGATGTCACAGACGATCAACTACCGTACCTATACTTGGTCCGAGGCAGTGGCGCTGCTGTCTGCGCATGGCTTCGAGCATGATGCTCAAGCAGAAAAATCCAGTCACTTCATCGCATTTAGGAAGGTTTGATCGGGTCATGAACGCTTCCAGCGGTACAGGCGCGGATAAGCCGCGTCTTTTCTTTGTCGGTGTGGGCAACATGGGCAATCCCATGGCGGCTAATCTCATTCGCGCCGGATACCCTCTCTGCGTATTTGATAAATCACCCGACAAGACAGCCAACCTCGTCAGCATGGGCGCGCGCGCCGTGGCGAGTCTTGCCGAGGGTGCTGGGCAATGCGATGTCGTGATTACCTCATTGCCCGGTCCACCCCAAGTGCGTGAGGTTATGTTCGGTGACCAGGGGCTGCTCGCTTTGCTTCCGCGTGGCGCAACGATCATCGACACCACCACCAGTGCGGCTGATCTGGCGCGAGAGTTAAACGATCAAGCACAGCAGCGGGGTATTGATTATCTCGAAGCGCCAATCACGAATGCGATTGATGCAGCGGCCGAGGGTAGGTTGTCGATCTTTGTTGGCGGTGATGCGCAGTGCTTCGCGAAACACAAGCCCATCTTCGATGTGTTGGGCAATAAGGTTTTTCATGTCGGTGCGCATGGCAATGGCGCCACCATTAAGCTGCTGACTAATCTGCTCTGGTTTGTCAGTGCCGCGGCGATAGGTGAGGGACTGATGTTAGGCGCAAAGGCCGGTGTGCCGCTCGAGACGGTCTGGGAAGCGATCAAATCCAGCGCGGGTAATAGCTGGGTGGCCGAGCATGATGTGCCATCGATCTTTGCAGGCCACTACGATCCGAGTTTTTCACTGGCGCTGTGCTGCAAGGATCTGGGTCTGGTCAATGAGATCGCGCGCAGTCAGGGCTATGAGCTTACTATGGGTAAATTTGTCGAGTCACTCTTTCGCGAAGCGATGGCAAAATACGGCGAGTCCGCAGCCGAGCTGCATGTGGTGAAGCTGCTTGAAGAGCGTGCTGGTTTGCTGTTGCGACCGCCGCATGGGCAACCACCCGCAGCCAACTGATCCAACACCAACTATGCAAGATTTCAGCAAACCCGGAGCACGCCAAAAGCTGTTGATGGCCGAGGCGCATCGGCACATGCCGCAGGGCGTCGCCGAGAACTATCGCTACTGGGGTGACGAGCGTACTGTGTTTGTGGATAACGCCAAAGGCTGTCGAATTACTGATTGTGATGGCAGAACCTGGGTAGATTTTCGTTTGGGTTATGGCCCCATCATTCTCGGCTATCGCGACGAACGCGTTGACGCTGCCGTGATCAAGCAGATCACGCAAGGTGGCACATTATCCGGCTTTGCGACAGAACTCGATACGGAAGTGGTCAAGCAGATCAAGGCCATGTGTCCGCAGATCGAAAAAATGCGCTTTGCTAATTCCGGCACTGAGGCAGTGATGGGTGCGGTACGCACCGCGCGCGGCTACACACGCCGTGATCGGGTGGTCATTGTCGAAGGCGGTTTCCACGGACTGTATGACGAGATGATGTGGAAATCCGATATCGAACACTGGGACCCGCAGGGCAGGGTGGCACCGGCGGTGATTCCGTTTGGTGGCGGTATTCCGCAGCGTGCACGAGATCTGGTTGATCTCATCGTGCTCAATGATCATCAGATGCTTGAGCATTTGTTTGCGCAGCAGGGCGAACAAATCGCGTGTGTCGTGCTCGAACCTATCATCGGCAATGCGGGCAGTATCTCTGCCACGCCCGAATGGCTGCAGCGCCTGCGTGATTTATGTACAAAGCACGGCACGATGCTGATCATTGATGAAGTCAAGACAGGATTTCGTGTCGCCAAAGGTGGTGCGCAGGCTTTGTATGGCATCTATGCGGATCTGACGACCTATGCCAAGGCCATGGGTAATGGTTATCCGGTAGCGGCCTTTGGTGGGCGGGCCGAGGTCATGGATGTGGTGGGTTCGAACAAGGGTGGGGTAGTACATGGCGGTACCTATACCGCCAATCTGGTCGCGCTGTCGGCAGCGCACGCAACGCTAAAGATTTTGGATCAAACGGATGCACTAGCGACGATTAATCGGGTGGGTGACGAGATTCGTGCGTTGTTGGGGCGAGTGTTTACGGCAGCAGGCGTTGAGCATGCATTTGCCGGGCCACCAGCCATGCTGGGCATTCATTTCACACCGGATGTGCCACAGAGTTATCGCGACTGGCGCGTGACCAACAGCGATCTCTATCGCGATTTTGCGTGGAAGTTGATTGATTACGGTGTGATGCTCGAACCGGATTCGCGTGAGCCATGGTTCCTGTGCGAAGCCCATGCCGATGTCGATCTCAGTTGGCTGGAAGAGGTAGCAACACGCGCCATGCGTGAAGCCTGCGAGGCGTCAGTACGGCAAAGTCGCTGAGCAATCAGGCAGACAAATCGACCAGCACACCAAAATCATCCCGCGTGGAGTGGCGGGGTGCTGCCACGGGCATGCTGGATATCGGCTTTGCAAAAATGATCTGATTCTGCCCGTAGATTTCCTCAATCACCCGCTGTGCACCTGAGAGATTGCCACTAACAAGTGCATGACCGACTCGCTGGAAATAGCTATCAGCCAGCGCTGGATTGAAATCCACCAGGTCTTGGTAGCAGGCGCGTGCGTCCGGTAGGTTTCCCGATTTGAGTGCTGCGATCAGTGCCTTGAGCTTCTCTTGATGCTGACTACGGCGGTTCCCGCCGGAGTTGCCGTTCCCGGAATGCCGCGAGGCTATCGAATCAATTTCCCGCCCGAGTTCGATACTCATGATATTGCTCCTTTACTAATGTGGCTTTGCTTCCCCTCTCGTTGCCAGTTATCTTGAATATCGACAGTTTTGCCGCTTTCTGCAGCGGCTGCGGCTTTAAAAATCGCCTCATGGGCAATATGTTTTCTCATATGTAGTCAATAAATCTCCTTTTATTTCAATAAGTTAAGATGTTGATATTGCATTTATTGGAATAAGTGCCGATTTTTTGACGATTATTTGGCCTGTTTATTGCTTATATAGGTTCAAGGCCAGGTGGGGCTATCTGAATAATCTCACCGGCATTGATTGGACAAGGCAATAAAGGAGAGAACACATGAATCAGGCAATGACGCAGTCAGGTAACTTTGTTTATCCCGAATTACCCAAGCAGGGCATCAGGCCCCGGCGCTCATCGACCGGTGGCGTACAGGACATTTGGCGCCAGCATGGCTGGGTGCCGCCCACGGAGTACCAAAAAGATTTTCGGTCATCGCTGAAAACAACCGCGCATCTGGTACCGCAAATGTATTGATCGTCTCCCCTGGTCTTCTCCCCCGAAGGCATAGGATTAGCCCGCTGTTATGGCGGGCTTTTTTTGTCTGCGACTTTCCTCCGTACGTTCATCTGCTGATTCGGAAATAAAGCCATGCTAGACTGGTTTCCATGAGCAAGATGACATCAGCATCAATCGATCCCCTCACCGCGAATGCGGCTCAGGTATTCCTTGAGCGGATAGCGGGGCAATTTCCCGTGGATCACGCAATCCTCTACGGTAGCCGCGCTCGGCATACCCACCGTCCGGATAGCGATGCAGATCTTGCCATTATCATGAAGGAGCAAACTGGTAATAGGTCCGAGATGGCTATCGCCATGGCGGGAATCGCATTCGACGTGTTGCTTGACACCGGCGTTCTGGTGCAGGCCTTGCCTTTATCGCGCGACGAGCTGGCGCATCCGGAGCAGTTCAGCAATCCGGCTTTGATCGACAATATTCGCCGCGAGGGTATTCGGCTGTGAGTTCAGCGCTCACTCCTGCAAAATATATCGACAAGGCAGAGCGAGCTCTTCAAGCCGCTCGTTTACTTGACGCAGCGGGAGAGGTCGAGGGCGCATGCAACCGAGCGTACTACGCAATGTAAGACGCTGCAGTAAAGAAAGCCGAAATCTTTGTTGCCGCTATTCGTGGGATGTTGTCTCTGGACGACTGAAGCCCTGAAACAATTCATGGCCCTAAACTGACAGCAAATCAGTCGTACTTTTGCCCGCATCTTTCCTTTCGTCACAAAGATTAAATTGCAGATTCTGGGATAATGTGCACGCTTTTCATTTTTTGAAAAAATGCCATTACTACCCATCCATATTCGCGTTCGGTACGCGGCTCTATCACTCCTGCTGTCCATGCAACTGAGTGGGTGCGTCAATATCAGCGCGCTACTGCCAGCGGCCAAGCCTGATCTGGCTCCTCCCGCGCAGTGGATCGCCCCCATGCCCGGTGAGGGCGCTTTGGCACATGATGGGCAAGTGTCGGCGCTGGCAGACTGGTGGCGGCAGCAGCAAGACCCGCTGCTGATTGATCTGATCGGTGCGGCGCAAAACGTGAGTAGTAGTGTCAGTGCTGCCCGCTTAAGGATCGAACAAGCGAATGCAGAGCGACTCGTGGCGGATGGCTCACTGCTGCCGACTCTCGATGCTGGCGTCAGTGCGCAGCGCCGCAGCGCGTTTCCGCCTTTCCCCGGTGGTAATGTTTACCAGGGCTCGTTGCAGGCCAGTTGGGAGATTGACCTGTTTGGCGCAAACCGATTGGCGCGCGACGCGGCGCAGCGCCGCGCACAAGGTGCTGAGGCCAACTGGCACGAGGCGCGCGTCTCGGTGGCAGCAGAGACGGCCAATCAGTACTACGCCTTGCGGGGCTGCAGGCGTTTGCTGACGGTTGTAGAAGCCGATGCAGCCTCACGCACAGAGATCACGCGTTTGACTGAGCTGGCGGTTAAAGCTGGATTTCAGCCTCCGGCAAATTCAGCGCTGGCGCGGGCCAGTGCGGCAGAGGGACGCAGCCGAGTCACCGCGCTGCGTGCGCAGTGCGATGTGGATATCAAAGCACTGGTCATGTTGACCGGTCTTGATGAACCCGATCTGCGCGCCAAGCTCGACAGCGTGCCCGCCACACTGCCGCTCCCGACTCCGGTACCCCTGGCTCAGCTTCCTGCGGCCACGCTGGCGCAACGTCCTGACATTTACGCAGCTGCACAGGAGGTCGCTGCCGCCAGCAACGATGTCGGTAGTGTAGAAGCGCGACGTTACCCGCGACTATCGCTATCCGGAACCATTGGTCGTAATCGATTTGAGACCAGCGATGGCGCATTCAACTTGAACAGCTGGACGGTGGGTCCGGTTGCCCTGAGTCTGCCTATCTTTGATGGCAATCGGCGACGCGCCAATGTGGCTGCGGCGGTGGCGCGTTATGAAGAGGCCGCTAATGTGTATCGCGCCACCGTACGCCGCGCAGTACGTGAGGTCGAAGAGAGTTTGGTTAATCTCGATAGCATCGCGGCGCGCAGCGATGATGCAAAGATCGCCATCGACGGTTTCATGATCTCGCTCGATGCTGCCCAGCGGCGCTACGAAAAAGGTTTTGACAGTTTGATCGATCTGGAAGAAGCGCGTCGCAGCAAACTCGGCGCAGAGACCGCATTGGTCAGTCTGCAGCGTGAACGTATTGCAGCGTGGATCGCCTTGTACCGCGCCGCTGGCGGTGGCTGGCAATCGCCAACATCATCAGATAAAAATCTCTCAGAGTCGAAGCCATGATTCCCTTGCACCTGATCTCACAGTTCTCGCGTCAACTTCCGCGACCGACAATCGCGAGCTTGTCCATTCTGCTGGTACTCGCCGTGTCGCTTTTACTCACCCCCATCAGTAAGGCGAATGACAAAGCGGCAAGCAACAAGCCGCCATCAAATGCGAAGGCGGCATTGACCGTCAGTACAGCGCGCCCGCAGCTCACCCGTCTCTCTCAGACGCTGGCTGCCAACGGCGATATCGCCGCCTGGCAGGAGGCAAGTATCGGTAGCGAGGCTAATGGGCTGCGCTTGACCGAGGTGTTAGTGAATGTTGGTGATGTTGTACGTGTCGGGCAAACCATTGCGCGCTTCTCCGACGAGACCATACAAGCAGATCTTGCCCAGGCCAACGCCACTTTGCTGGAGGCTCAGGCGACACTTGCCGAAGCAAGCTCGAATGCCGAGCGAGCTCGATCCTTGATAAATACCGGTGCCATCAGCACTCAGCAGATCAATCAATTTCTGACCGGAGAGCAAACTGCGCGTGCTCGCGTCGCAGCGGCAGAGGCATCGGTCAGTGCACAAAAAATGCGACTGAAGTTCACACAATTACTCGCGCCGGACAGCGGTGTAATTTCCGCACGCAGTGCGACCGTTGGTGCAGTTGTCGCAAGCGGCACCGAGCTATTTCGAATGATCCGCAAGGGTAGGTTGGAGTGGCGCGCTGAGGTGATGGCGAGCGAGCTCTCACGCATACGCATCGGCTCTGGCGTCACGGTAGCAGTAGCAAATGGCACGCGCTTGAACGGTAGGGTGCGAATGATCGGCCCCACCGTTAACCCGCAAAATCGATCAGCGCTGGTCTATGTTGATTTACTTCCCGGTCCTTTGGGTGAAGCAGCCGCCAAACCCGGTATGTTTGCGCGCGGCGAATTCATGCTTGGCAGTGGCAACGGTGTCACGCTACCGCAGCAGGCAGTGGTCGTGCGCGATGGCTTTAGCTATGTATTTCAGATCAAGCCCGATGGGCGCGTGGCGCAGCTGAAGGTGAAGACGGGTCGGTACCTGCAGGACCAGGTTGAGATTACCGATGGCGTTTCTCTGCAAGACGAGATTGTGGTGGCCGGTGCTGGTTTCTTGAACGATGGTGATCTGGTGCGTGTTACCCGTAGTAATTCGGTAGAGCGTGACAACAAGCGCGAGACAAAGGTCGCTCAGTGAATTTTTCCGCGCTCTCGATTCGCCATCCAGTACCCGCGATTTTATTATTCGCGCTGCTGACGCTCGCAGGTCTGCTCGCATTTCGCTCGAATGCGATTCAGGATCTTCCCGATATCGAACTGCCCATCGTTAACGTAGTGGCTTCGTTACCGGGTGCTGCGCCGGCCCAGCTTGAGACCGAGGTGGCGCGCAAGATCGAAGGCTCGGTCGCTAGTCTGCAGGGTATCAAAAACATTTATACCAAGGTGCTCGATGGGCAAGTGACTGTCACGGTTGAGTTTGTCCTTGAAAAAAATCTCTCGGATGCGGTCAATGATGTACGCGATGCGGTAGCGCGGGTGCGCGCCGATCTGCCGGCGGATATGCGTGACCCATCCGTGACTAAAGTCTCGACTGCTGGCCGACCGATTCTGACCTTCAGCGTGACCGCCGTTCCCAATGCTTCCGGTAACGCACCCGACTTGCAAGAGCTCTCCTGGTTCATTGATAACAACGTTATCAAACGCCTGCTTGCCGTCAAAGGCGTCGGTGCTATCAAGCGTATTGGCGGCGTCTCGCGTGAGGTTCGTATCGAGTTGGATACGGCGCGGATGAACGCGCTGCGTGTCACTGCCATCGATGTTTCCCGCAGACTGCGTCAAGTGCAGCAAGAAGCTCCGGGTGGACGTGGCGACGTGTCCGGTGCAGAGCAGTCAGTTCGTACCATTGCCACCGTCAAGACAGCAGATGAATTGGCGCTGATTGAAATCTCGCTCGACGATGGCAGGCGGGTACGGCTGGATCAAATCGCTCATGTTCATGACACCGTCGCCGAGCCACGCGCCATCGCTACCCAAGATGGCAAATTGGTGGTTGGCTTCGAAGTTTCGCGCACCAAGGGCTACGGTGAATTGATGGTGGCGCAAGGTATTCGCGAGGTGGTGGATACGCTTCGGGCAGATAATCCAAATCTGCGTATTGCGGAAGTCATCGATAACGCGCAACCGGTTGAAGAGAACTACCAAGGCTCGATGATTCTGCTGTACGAAGGCGCGCTGTTGGCGGTGCTGGTGGTGCTCTGGTTTTTGCGTGATTGGCGTGCGACTTTGGTGGCGGCATCCGCTTTGCCGCTGTCGGTGATCCCGACCTTTCTGGCAATGTCATGGTTCGGCTACACCATCAATACCGTGACCTTGCTTTCATTAGCGCTGGTGGTTGGTGTGCTGGTGGATGACGCGATTGTCGAGATCGAGAACATTGCGCGACACCTGCAAATGGGTAAGACACCCATGCAAGCCGCACTCGAAGCTGCGGATGAAATCGGCATGGCGGTGATTGCAACCACGTTTACCTTGGTCGCAGTGTTTCTGCCAACCGCATTCATGGGGGGTGTGCCGGGCTTGTTCTTTAAACAGTTTGGTTGGACTGCCGCCGTGGCCGTGTTGTCATCGTTGGTGGTGGCACGCTTATTGACGCCAATGATGTCGGCCTATTTGCTCAAGCCGGCGAAGCATGTGGAGCAGAAAGATGGCTGGCTGATGCGTAGCTACCTGCACATCATGCGCTGGTGCCTACGTTATCGTTGGGTGACGGCGATTGCCTCGGCGTTGTTTTTTGTGGCTTCGTTGTCGCTGGTACCCTTGCTGCCGACGGGCTTCATACCGCCAGCGGATCGCGGACAAACGCAGATCACGGTCGAGCTGCCACCGGGTAGTACTTTGGCAGAGACCACTTCAGTGGCCGAACAGGCAAGACTCGCCGCGATGAAAGTCAAAGGTGTCGAGAGTATCTTCAGCTCTATCGGTGGTGGTTCCAGTGGTGACGCCTTCGTACCTGGCGCTGCGGCCGAAGCGCGACGCGCTGTGCTGACGCTGAACGTGATTCACCGTGATAAGCGCGCTGAGTCATTGCAAGAGCTGGAGGATCAGTTGCGCGCCAAGCTGGATGAAATTGCAGGTGCACGCTTCACCGTAGGTCCGCCGGATACTGGCGTCAAGATGCAGCTGGTCTTGAAAAGTGATGATCCGTTGGCGCTCGCGACGGCGGCACGTAGTGTCGAGCGCGAGTTACGGACGCTGAATGGTATCGGTAATGTCAACTCAAGCGCATCGCTGGTCCGCCCCGAGATTATTGTTCGACCCGATGCCGCGCGCGCTGCCGACCTCGGTGTGACCACTGCGAGCATTGCAGAGACGGTTCGTGTTGCTACAACAGGTGACTATGACATCAACCTGCCTAAGTTGAATCTATCAGAACGTCAGGTGCCGATTCGCGTCAAGTTGCCCAATGATGTGCGCGCTGATCTGGCAGCAATCGAGCGCCTATCGGTACCGGGACGACAGGGTCCTGTGATGTTGGGTACGGTTGCCAGCGTTAGCATGGACAGCGGTCCAGCACAAATCGACAGACTGAACCGCAGCCGTAATGTCACCTTGGAGGTGGAATTGGGAAGTCGCTCGCTGGGTGAATTGAATGAAGAAGCGCGTGCACTACCCAGCATGAAAAACCTGCCGCCCTCGGTCACGATTGCTGAGCTAGGTGATGCGCAAGAAATGCAGGCGCTGTTCGAGAGCTTCGGCATCGCCATGCTGATTGGCGTGCTCTGCATCTATGGGGTGCTGGTGCTGCTATTCCACGATTTCATGCAGCCGCTGACAATTCTCGCAGCGCTGCCGCTGTCGATAGGTGGTGCTTTCGTTGGTCTGCTGGTCACTCACAAAGCATTGTCGATGCCATCCATGATCGGGTTGATCATGCTGATGGGTATCGTGACCAAGAACTCTATTCTGCTGGTTGATTATGTGATTCTCGCGCGCGGCGCGGGCATGTCGAGGTTCGACGCACTGGTAGACGCTTGCCACAAGCGTAGCCGCCCGATTCTGATGACTACGATTGCGATGGGTGCGGGGATGATGCCGTTAGCGCTTGGCTTCGGCGCTGACCCAAGTTTCCGTTCACCTATGGCGGTCACGGTAATCGGCGGCTTGATCACCTCTACCTTGTTATCTCTGCTGGTGGTACCTGCTGTCTATACCTTCGTCGATGATGCTCAAGGTCTTCTGCGGAGACTCAGCCAAACCATTCGGCGTAAAGCGGATTAGCCAAGAGCATATTCAGTATGTTCACCCGTACGATGTACTGAGTACGATTCAATAAGTCGCTCGCCCACCACTCAGATCAAACACCGCACCCGTGGTGAATGAGCATTCTTCGGTGCAAAGCCAAGCCACCATTGCGGCGATTTCTTCGGGAGTACCAAAACGTCCCATCGGTATCTTGCTGAGCATGTAGGCAATATGTTCAGCAGAATTCTGATCCAGAATGGCTGTCTTCACTGCGGCAGGGGTGACACAGTTGACGCAGATGCCGGTGTCGGCCAGTTCCTTGCCCAACGATTTGGTCAGGCCAATCACGGCGGCTTTGCTCGCGCTATAGGCGCTGGCATTCGGATTGCCTTCTTTGCCCGCCACCGAAGCGATATTCACGATGCGGCCGTAATTGCGTTCGCGCATGCCGGGTACCAACTCGCGGCAGCAGAGAAAGGTGCCGTTGAGATTGATGTCGATGATCTGCTCCCACGCATCGATCGGGTACTCCCAGAGCTTGGCATTGACTCCGCTGATACCGGCGGAATTCACCAGAATGTCGACCGGGGCGATCGCTTGCGTGTGGCGTGCTGCTTCAGCCACGGAGGCATGCGAGGCAACATCGACCGTAAAGGTGTTGACCAAACTGCCAGCAGCGCTGGATTGCAGACTACCTGCCGCCTGTTCCAGACCTTTGGGATCGCGATCCCAGAGGGTGAGTCTGGCACCCGAAGCCAACAGGCGATTCGCTATCGCGAAGCCCAAGCCGGATGCGGCGCCAGTAACGACGGCGTGGCGCTGCTGAAGATTCAATTGATTCGTCATGGTTTCACCGTATCGATTTTGCCTAGCCATAATGGCTTTTGGCGGTAATCGGGGCCAAGCGAAATAGCATCGCGTTGCACAGCATTGCTTACTAGACTGAAGCGGTCTGGTACTAGGCTGCCAGTCTTGGCCATCTCTTGCAGAAGATAATATGAAAACAAACGATGTCCGCGTCCACGTAGTGCGTTAGCGAAATCGGACGGTCCACCCGCAGCGAGCACCGTCAGGCGTGAGTCTTGCGGTGGCGTCACTCCATCGCGTGAGACAGGAATCACCGGCGCGACATCTTTGTAGATCAGCTTGTTACCCTCGGAGCGGCCGGAGAAACACGTATCGAGTACAACAACGATCTGCTTTGCATTACTGCGTAGCAGAGTTTGATAGAACTCATCTAGCCTGAAAGCAGGATCATCGAGGCTACCATCCGAGGCATCCTGAGGGATCAACACCGTGTGCTTGCCATCGCGTGTCGGTGCCGCATGACCTGCATAGTAAACAATCAATCGGTCCTTGTTCGTCAGGCGACCCGCCATAGAGCGCAGGCGTGTCATCATGCGCACACCGGTTGCGTCATCATTGATGAGGCTGATCATCTGATCTGGCGGGATGCCGAATTGTTTGCGTACCAGTTCAGCGAAACTCCTTGCGGAGCGGTCTGCAAATGCCACACGTGGGAGATCATCATACGAGGCAATACCAACTACGACCGCATACGTATTGCCCGTAACCGGCGCTGAAGGAATCTTTGCAATGACGTCGCTCAGATCGTCCTTGTAGTCGCCTTCGTCCATAGTCTTCAGGCGAGTTTCAAGCTGACGAATTTCTTCGTTCAGTCGTTCTTTTTCTGCGCTGACCTGCTGTCGCTGTCGCACATCATCACGCAGCTCTTCTAGTCGCTCGCGCAGCTTGCGGCTTTCAATGTCGTCTGTCAGCACGAGTGATTGTGTCGAAACGGTACCGCCATCAACTTTCCGCAGTGGTCGCAGACTCACGACCTGTCCCGCTTCCAACTTTACGGTGTCCAGTGCCGCGAGTTCTACGTTGTCAATGAATTGCATGGCCAGCACTTGGTCACCCACCATCAAGTGACCCGACATCGGGCGTATGGATTTGTCACCTAAGGCCATGCGCAGGAAGGGGCGTGCGCGATTCATTAACTGCTTGAGTCGTCGACCCTGATCCGAATCAATATCGTTTTGTGTCACCATCGTAAATGACACGGGTGCGCGATCCGGTTGTGTGGAGCCCGCGACCGTAATGATGAAGCGTTTCAGATCGGCGTCATAGACAACGTTCTTTACCTCGGGCTCACCCGCCATTTCAGCAAGGCTCTCACTGATCGACTGCAACACCATAGGTCGTGGCAAGGTTTTAGGCAGGCTGTCTTGGAACTCGCGCAATTTGCGGTTGAGCTGTTCAATGCGACGGTTGTAAGCCGCTAGTTTCGCTTCTTCGCTGGCGCGCGTGGCTCGCACGCGGTCATTGAAAGCAGCCGTAGATTCGAATTCGTCTCGTGTCAGTGTGACTTCGGGTGGTGGCCTCGATGCTTCTATCTCGCGTTTTTCGCGACGCAAATCCTCTGGTAATTCCGCAAGACGCTGCATCTGACTTTCGCCACGCTTTTGTGCCGCTGCCGCGATATCTTTCCATGCGACTGTGCGTGGTCGGCTGCTACCTGCCTTGCGGCTCCGCGCACCAATAAGATCTGAGTCAGCAACCCAGACTACATCGGGACTTCTGCGATATTCCGCCAGCAATCGCCAACTCTCTGGCGCCTTGAATTCGAGCGGGGTCCGTGCCAGCGGGCCGGAAACGCTTGCGTTGACAACACAGTTTTTGCAAGCCACCGACAGGCTATTCAGGTTGCCTGACTGAGCAAACGCGTCGAAGAGCTCATTACCGATATCAATTGATCCTGAGCCCTGGGCATCGAGCTGTATTTCACGCCGGATCGTGGTCTTCAGTCCGCTAATCTCGATTTGCGCGCTTTTCATCGGAATCATGACCCACTCAGTGCGGCCAGTGGGCGTAGCGCGATCGCGATCCGGCTCTTCGCTGAGTACCTGTGCACTCGTCTCATGACCGAAAGTGTCTTTGAAAAAATTTTTCGGGGCGAGTAGTGGATACAAACCAATCGTGAATGTGGCGGCTAGCGTAGAACCAACAGGATTGGCACGTTTACCCGTGACCTCGCTGCGTTGTACGATGGGTGCCTCGAATTCTGGTGCGTTGATTTTTTCTCTTAACGCAAAAGTCAGCACGCCGCGCTGATCGATATACGCCGATTCAAAGCCCTGAGTTTTTGTGCTGGCCGCGTTTGGATTCAGGTAACGAGTTTTACCCGTGACTTTGCTAACTTGATTGGTGTAATCACCACCACAGGCGCTGAGTCCGAAAATCGTCGCGAGCAAAACACACAGTGAAGAGGCGAATCGCGGTGGTAGTACAGTGACGGCGTTCATGTTGAAGATCTGATGGATTGGCTAGCGGCACAAAATCATGCCGCGCCCCCTGCGAGAACGGGGCGCATGCAGCAAAATCATTATAAGAAATTGTAAGGATACGCTGAATCGACTTATTCGGTGCCGGACCTATTAGACTGAGATAAGCATTCTCAAATTGAAAATATCATCTACTATGGTCACAAGAATGCCCCAGAATTTACTTTGTTTTTAATGTGATAACCATAATTCAGCGCGACTGCTGCTATATTCACCCCTTTCTTTTGTGACGGCATTTGTGTCGTCGCCCTGATTTTTCCTATCCCCATGGACGACGCCCGGGTCAACCACGCCCTCAACGAACTGAAATCCGCCAAAGAACGACTCGCAAGCCTCGAGCGGGAACAGGTTGCGCTGGCCGATAGGCTCGCGGCGGCTCGCCGCGCGCAGCGGCGCATTGGGTTCTATCTTGTGTTTTTGGTCATACTATTCGCGCTGGTCATGGCCGGTGCCTTCACGCTGCTGATCTGACGGCTGAGGCTGAACAGTTGATGTTGAGCCAGCGGCCAATGGGCTAGTAGGCTCAAAGACGCAGCGGCGCAGCGACGCAGCGACTCAGAGACTCAGCGCCACAGCTTCGAACTCTTGAGTAAATGATCGCGGAAGATTGTCGCAATCGGCGACAACTGCTTGCCCTTGTGGTGCACTACATGCCATTGCGATTGCAGAGGAAAGCCTCTGATGTTCAATACAACCACGCCGTGTCCTGACGCCTGTCCCTGTAGTGCATGTTGCGAAATCACGGCAACACCCAGACCCCCTGCCACGGCTTCCCGAATCGCTTCATTGCTGCCGAGTTCCAACTTCATCTCTGGGTTGAACCGCAGGCTACGAAAATGCGCATCAGTGGCCATGCGGGTTCCAGAACCGGGTTCGCGCAGGATAAAACGGCTTGTGGCGAGCTCACGCAAATCTATGGGATCGCGATTGACGCGGTGCTTTTTACGCGGGCCTATCACTATGAGTGGATTAGGCATGAACACCTGATCTTCAAGATCGAACGTGGTAGGTGGCATGGACATAATGTAGAGATCGTCGAGGTTATCAGCCAGCCGGCTGACAACGCCATCACGGTTGAGTACTTCCAACGAAATATCGATGGCGGGATATTTTTCGCAGAAGCTGCCCAGCATACGGGGGACGAAATACTTCGCTGTGCTGACCAACGCCACTTTCAGACGGCCTCGCGTCAAGCCTTTGAGACCATCGATTTTTTGTTCAAATGCTTCCCACTCGGCTGACATCGCGCGTGCCGTACGGGCGAGTTCTTTACCGGCTTCGGTCAGGTGAACCCGTTTGCCGATCACTTCGTACAATGGCATGCCAACCGCATTTGCGGCCTCGCGCAGCTGCATGGAAGCGGTGGGTTGAGTCACATGGGTCGCGCGCGCTGCCGCACTGATGCTGCCCGTATCGGCCAGTGCCACCACCAGCCGTAGCTGCCTGAAAGTCATATTCATCGTATTTTATCTATGATAGATAACGTAAAAATCGATTTTACTCGATTATTAAAAATCCTTATCCTTCGGGCCACAAGGAGGATGTATGCAAAATTTTCTCGACCCGGCAATTCTTTTTTTTGTATTTGGTGTAATCGCTGGCTGGTTGCGCTCTGACCTCGAAATACCAGCAGCCACTGCAAAATTTCTGTCTCTCTATCTTCTGATGGCCTTGGGCCTCAAGGGTGGCTTCGCTCTCGCGGCTTCAGGGCTGAACCCCTCGGTGATGATCAGTCTTTTCGCTTCGATACTGATGGCTTTCATTGTCCCTGCGCTGGGTTATCTGTTTTTGAGAAATCGGGTGGCACGATTCGATGCCGCTGCCGTTGCAGCCTCTTATGGCTCGGTGAGTGCGGTGACCTTCGTGACGGCGATGCAGTACCTCGAATCGCAGCAGATGTCGCCGGGTGGGCACATGGCGGTCGCGATGGTGCTGATGGAGTCGCCTGCGATTTTGATGGCGGTCCTGCTCGCGAACATGATTCGCCAAAAACAGGCGAGTGCGCAAATTGTCACGGGGCAGGGTGGCACTGCGGCTGTGTCGGGGTCGGGAGTAGGAAGTTTTTCCGGGCCCTCGATGGGCAAGGTGATTCATGAATCCTTCACCAGCGGCGCACATTTGTTGTTGCTAGGCTCGTTGCTGATCGGGTATCTGAGTGGTGAAGCGGGCAAAGTCATGATGCAGACGTTTTCAACTGATCTGTTCAAAGGCATGCTGGCCTTCTTCCTTTTGGATATGGGTCTGATGGTTGCGCGCAGCATGCGCGATGTAAAGGGCAAGTCCCCCATTCTGATTGCTTATGCAGCGCTGGCGCCGGTAGTTCACGCAGGCATCGCGCTGGTGGTCTCGATGTTGCTGTCATTGCCGGTGGCTGATGCGGCACTCATCATGGTGCTCTCGGCCAGTGCTTCGTACATCGTGGTTCCGGCGGTATTGCGTTACGCAATTCCGGAGGCAAATCCCTCGCTCTATTTGGGCTTGTCGCTCGGCATCACTTTTCCGCTGAATATTCTCTTCGGTATACCTGTCTACACGGAGGTCGCCAGGCAGATGCTCGGCTGAGTGCAACTTCTTTTTTTGATAAGGGTGTGTCCCGGACTGCTCTGCAGGAATTCCCTAAAGCAGTTATCTTTGCGCTACTGGCTGCAAAGCGCCGGGACAACATCCTTAAAATCAAAAAAAATGGGAGTCATCCATGCCGCAACTTTACCGCGCACGTAAAGCGCAGCACGCAAGACTGGCGCGGATAATCGTGTTCGTCGGCCTCTTGGTCGGAGGGGCAGTAAACGCGACCATTACGGACGGGGACAATCCATTTGAATTGTTTGACTCTGCGCGCAACTTTACCGTCACATCCAAGGTCACTTGGATACCAGTGGACAATATCCAGGCGACTTGCAATCGCGAGGCCAAGATACGCGGGTACGCCGCGTATGATTACGAGGTGAAAGCCTGCTCATTTTATGAAAATGACGTCTGCATCGTGTTCACTCAAAAAAAGCTGAACATGCATACGTTGGGCCACGAGGTGCGTCACTGTTTCCAGGCGAACTGGCACGAGTAAGCCCATAGAGACGCTTGTCTGGTCATAGCGATTGCGGTGTTTGCATCCTTTGCGGAGCGCCGGCACGTCGCATAAACTTTCTTCTAAACCCTCGACATCGTCTGTCGCAGCCCATATGCGCTGGGTGGTTGTCAAACTCGGACTTGCCCAGCGCCCCCTGAGAATCCTGTGATCAGTTTTCCTGATTCAGCCGCTTTACCCAATCCTCAATCGCATCAGCGACATTTTTCGATTCACAGAACTCGGGTATCTTGTCTACCGCCGTGACGAGCAAACTACGAATGAACTGCATGTCTTTGTCTGAGTAGCAGTAACCGATTTGCTGATCGGCGGCTTTCAGCATCGCGTCATGCTTGCGCTTGCCGTCCTTGGCTTGCGTCAGAAATTCAGCCGAGCATTTCTTCTCGTACTTTCCAGCGACCAGCGAGCCCATGTAGGTCGTGATGAGCAAAGCACTATCATCGTAAGTTTGGAATTTGCACTGCGCGTAATTCGGGTTGGACGAATCAGGCGAGATTTCGAAAATGTTTTGTGCGCTGGCGGCTTGCATGGTGAGCAGTAGGACTACGCCGAAAATCAATCGCTTCATGGGTTCTGCCTCGGATAAGTTATTGTGTTTATAATTTGTTGATATTGCGGGGTTGTTTTAATTTTCCGCAGAATGTCACTTTAACCCGATTGGGCCGCTTGTGGGTGGTGCGCGAAATCAGTTCATGGGCTTGAATTGCTGAAGCCTGCCAGCATCAGACCGTACAGATTCGCCTGACCTACCTGTCCACCTTTGAGCAGTACTTCCTTGTCGTGTATCAGCGGGTCATCGGACACCAGCGTGCAGACATGGGCATTTTGTCCGAAGTGACTGGCTTTGATTTCCAACGCGCTGGCGCGTATGTCGCGCATGGTGAAGCTGGATGAGTCCCCCCCCGCAACCACCAGTCTTTGCAAGCCGGCCTGTGCGAATGCCACGCGCGCCAGTCGCGCGAACAGAGAGCCGATACGCTGCGCCATCGCCGATGCGCTCAAAGCTTGAGCCGACGCTGCTGAAACCAGAGCATCATCAGGGCCCTCTGCGGTGAACACGACCACGCTGGTGCCGGATTTCAGTGCATCGAGCATGCGATTTTCTAGCGCCTCCAGCGCGTCAGTATCTTGATCCGTCAGCAAGCTCAGATCCGCACGCATCGTCAGAAAGCCAGCCTCTCGCGCCCACGCGATCTGATCTGCCGACAAGGAAGAACAACTACCGGAGAGCACCAACAGCCGGTCAACTGCATCTAGTTTGTGAGTCGGCTGGCTTGATTTCAGTCGTCCGGACTGGCGCAACCATGCGCCAAGTCCATGAGCAAAACCCTGCGCAGCCATCGCGCACACTTGACGTTGTTGCGAGACATGCCACAAGCTGGCAGCCGCTGTCATCACTTGCTTTAGCGTGTAACCATCGAACACCACACTGTCGTGCGCGATGAGCTCCGTCGCAAGTACGTCGGGTGTTTTTTCGAAATGATCCAGCGAGCGCAAATCCACCGCATAGGACGGAGTGAAACCTTGCTGCGTGAGCACCAAAGATAAATCCGATTCATTCATCGGCGTCACCGGATGACGCGACATCACCGGATGACGATCGAGTCGATAAACCGCTGTGCCTGCGCGTGCATAGTGATGACCAAACAGGGTGTAACGGCCGAACTCCGGCGTGGCTGCGAGCACGGGTATCAGGCTACCCGGCCAGCACGTTTGCATCAGTTGTATCGCATAGCCCAAACTGCCGGTATGGGGCGATGAGTCAAAGGTAGAGCAGCATTTGTATTGCACCAGCGGCACCTTAAGTTGCCGGAATTTTTCCAGCACTGGCGTCAGTTCGGCACGCATACCATCAGGATCCAGCGAGCGCGCTGTGCCTGCCACGCCGACCACGTCGTAGTTTTGGGCGGCGTGTTCAAGACCATCCGCGCCGGGGTCAGAAAAAAACAAAACCGTTTTCAGTCCATGTCGCGCATATTGGGCAGCATTGTCTGAGGCACCGGTAAAATCGTCGCCGTAGAACAGGACTTTGGCCCGCAAGGGATCCGTCGCGTCATTCATGATTTCACGGTCTCATGAGCGCGAAAATTCAACAGCGATCACTTGAATTTTTCCAGTGCTTCACGTAATTCGCGATGCGTTTTCGCTGCGACATCTAGCGGCAGCCCCTCGATGGCCGCTGACCACGACTGACGCAGTGCGCTTACACCCGCAGCAATGCCACCGGGGTGTGCAAACAGTCCACCACCGGCAAGAAAAATCAGATCAGTCGATTGCAGCCGTTCCCACGTAGGCGCTGCCTGCCTGACGGTCTGGCCCGAGGAGAACACCGGCATGATCGTGCAGGGTTTGTCAGCAAACATCGGTGTCATGCAAGCACGCGCCGAAGTGATCACACTGTCGTCGTCTTCTTGGAACTTATTGGCGATGCCATTGACATGCATATGATCCACGCCAGCCAAGCGCCACAGCTTTTGCCATGCCGTGTAAGACCAGCCTGCTTGCACATAGCCCCAACCGTTACGATGCGCATGAATCGGTAATTGCGCATGACGGCGAAAGGCATTGAAGCCCGCCATACCAACAGAATTCAGACTCAGCATCACGGCTGTGCCACCGAGTTGCTGCACTAGGTCATGGCGACGTTTCATCTCATCGATTTCACCGGTGAGGTTGAACGCATACATCACTTTTTTACCCGATCGCTCAGCGTGGCGGTTGATCACGGCCATCGAAAGTGTGACGCGTTCATCAAAAGGGCAGGCTGGTCCATCTGCCTGCAGTTCATCATCTTTGATGAAGTCAACCCCAGCCTCGCACAGCTGCGCCACGATATCTGCGGTGTCCTGCGGACTCAGCCCGACCGAGGGTTTAATGATGGTGCCTATCAGTGGTCTGTGTTGCACTCCAGTCAGCGCGCGCGTGCCCGCGATGCCAAACGCCGGGCCCGGATACGCTTGCGCGAACGCGGGCGGCAGCGTCATATCCATCAGCCGCAGCGACCGTACAGGTTTGAGTTCATACAGATTACCGGCGATCGTGGCCATCAGGTTGGGTAGTGATGGTCCGAGATTTTCCAGCGGCCACGACAGCTTGAGCTCATAGCATTTGGCGTCGCTACGACTTGCCTGATCCAGCGCAGTGATTTCATAGCGTGCAGCGGCACGCGCCTTGAGTGCTTCATCTTCACCGGGAATGGCAACGAAAGTTCCCGAGGATTGCTCGCCCGCGATCAGTGCCGCTGTTTGTTCCGGATCATCTGCGGTTTCGAGATGGTAGACGGCTTCAATACGCGCACTCATATTCATATTCATACTCGCACTCACACTTATCTCTCAGAGGCCACGCGCGCCACTGGATAAAAATCCACCATCGACTGGCATGGCAATACCGGTAATGTAGGCAGCATCTTCGGAAGCGAGAAATTGCACCGCAGCGCCGACCTCGGATACCGTGCCGTAGCGATTCATCGGAATCGCTTTCGAATACTCGGTGCGAAATTGCGCGGTATGCAGCAGCTGCGTCATCGGCGTGTCTACCGGCCCTGGTGCAACCGCATTGGCGGTGATGCCATGTTCGGCGAGCTCAACGGCCATTTGCCTTGTCAACGCAATGACGGCGCCTTTGGAGGTACCGTAGGCAGTGCGACCCGTACCCACCGCGCGCATGCCGGCTACCGAGGCGATATTGATGATACGCCCCCATTGATGCCGCATCATCAGACGAGCAGCGTGCTGACTGCAAAGCAGCGTACCGTTGACGTTGATATTCATGGTGCGTTCAAATTCTTCGAGCGGAAAGTCGATAAAGGGAAAGACTTTGGCAACGCCTGCGCAATTGACCAGAATGTCGCAGCGGCCATGCTCGTTCGCAATCGAATCAAAAGCGGTGGCGATTGCGCTGGGATTGCCCACATCAATCGCAATTGCTGCGACAGATAGCTGCTGCGATTGCAGCTGTGCGACCATGGCGGCGCTAGCTGCTTCGTCGCGATCGGCAATCACCACGTGATGACCGATGCGCGCCAATCGCTCGACAACTTCAGCACCGATACCCATGGCGCCACCCGTCACGACAGCCACGCGCGCAGTAGATCTGACTTCCTGATTCACTCTTTCCCCCGATACTGCATTTTTCTATAGATCACATCCGCGACGGGCATCCCGTGGTCGAGATCATTGATTTTGTGATGTTGATTCGGTCGCTTGGCGCGCCATTTCGGACGCAAAGATATCATACTGAACACGCTTGCCGGCCGTCGGACCGCCTGTCTTGATCTTGTCAGGTCGGTACCCTTGGCCTGCGGCTCCAGACGCGCGCTGCAATGCGACATTCGGTTTTGCGTATCATGCAGTCTGACCATAATAAGGAGAGCGACCATGCGCGCCATATGTTTGCTGATGGGTTTGTTTACGGCTGCGGCCTCTGCTGCGGATACCGTCAAGACCTTCCGAGATTGCCCGACTTGTCCCGAGATGGTTGTGATCCCCGCAGGTAGCTTCGTAATGGGCACACCGGACACCACACGATCGTCACCGAACGACAGTGGTAATGACAAGGAAAAGCCCGCACGAACCCTTCAAATGAAATCCTTCAGTCTCGGCAAGTACGAAGTGAACCAGGCTGAGTGGGTCGCCATCATGGGTGACAATCCGAGTGAGAATGAAGGTAAAAATTTCCCCGTTGATCATGTGAGCTGGGAGATGGCACAGACTTTTGTGGAAAAATTGAGCAAACTCACCGGCAAGAAATATCGATTGCCCAGCGAGGCAGAGTGGGAATATGCTGCGCGCGCCGGCACGTCAAAGGAATACTACGATAGCGACGATATGGCTTCACTCGATGCCTACGCTTGGTTCAATGCGAATGCAAACAAGGAAGTGCATGCGGTTGGCCAGAAAAAGCCTAATCGGTTTGGTTTGTACGACATGCATGGCAATGTATGGGAATGGACGCAAGACTGCTGGAACCCGAATTATCAGGGTGCACCCGAAACGCAGGTCGCATGGGAAGAGGGTAATTGCGAGTATCGGATTAATCGAGGTGGCTCTTGGTCTAATGTCGCACGAATGCTGAGGTCCGCTTTCCGTTCGCGTTTTGCGGCCACGCTTAAAAGTCCTTATTTCGGACTGCGGGTGGCCAGATCGGACTAATTACCTCTGCTGGCAAAGAGAGATGCATGGAGAGTTATTTTATGGATAACTTTCCATTTTTGTTTTTATAGTTATCGTCTGTCTGTTGATATCATCTGCCCGATCACTCAATAAGTCTCGCTCATGCTTTTCCCCACCGTTGAATTCGCATTATTCTTTTTGCTGGCCTTCGCGCTCGCGTGGGGAACGGTACGACACCATGTAACGCACAAGCGCGTGCTGCTAGTGCTGAGCTATTTCTTCTACGGTTTCTGGGACTGGCATTTCCTGCCGCTGTTGTTCACGATATCTCTGTATGGCTGGATCGCGGCCAAAGGTATTGAGCGAGGCACGCACAAGCGCCGCTGGCTGATCGGCGGCATCGTCGCCTGTCTGCTGACGCTGGGCTGGTACAAGTATCTGGGCTTCTTTCTTCAGAACTTTCTCAATCTCGCTAACGGCCTCGGTATTGAACTGCAGGTATCCGTCAGCTCGCCCATACTGCCGTTGGGTATTTCGTTCATGAGTTTCCACGCGATCTCGCTGATGATCGATGTGTGGCGCGGTAAACTCGAACGTGCGCCATCGCTTGAAGATGTACTTCTTTACGTGGCATTTTTTCCGCAACTGATTGCCGGTCCGATTCTACGTGCATCAACCTTCATGCCACAGTTGCAGAAGGCACCAGATCCTTCGCGTATCGAGACATCACGAGCGTTGTTGTTGATTGCCATAGGCCTGTTCAAGAAGGTAGTCATCGCTAATAGTCTCGCCACACTGATGGTTGACGATGTCTTCGCGAACCCGCAAAGCTTTAGTGCAAGTCAGGTGCTGCTGGGTGTTTACGGTTATGCCGCTCAGATTTACTGTGATTTTTCCGGCTATACGGATATTGCGATCGGCTGCGCGCTATTGCTGGGCTATCGTTTTCCGGATAACTTCGATAATCCCTATCGCAGCGCATCACCGCAGGAATTCTGGCGGCGCTGGCACATATCCCTCTCGACCTGGTTGCGTGAATATCTGTTTATTCCACTCGGTGGCTCGCGTCAGGGCGAGTGGCTCAATGTGCGCAATCTGTTTATCACCATGCTGCTTGGTGGGCTATGGCACGGCGCTGCGTGGAATTTCGTAGTGTGGGGTTTTTGGCATGGGATGCTGCTAGCCATACACCGCGTCTGGGACAATTACTGGTATGCGAGGGGTGATGATGGCTGGCGTGACACAGACCAGTGGCGTTATGCATCGCGCTTTTTGTTATTCCATGCAGTGTGTATTGGCTGGATTTTCTTCCGCGCCGCCGACCTTACTCAGGCCTTCGCGGTGATGCAACAACTCGTCGCTGGCAGCTGGCACTGGGATCTGGCGCCCGGCATGCTGCTCTGCGTGCTGATGGGTATCGGTATGCATTATCTGCCGTCGCGCGTCTTGTTGCGCGCGCAGCTCGTGGGCATGCGCATGCCTGCGGTGGTTTTGGGTGCCTTGTTTGCCATTTCGCTGACAGTAATTGAAGTACTTGGTCCCAGCGCGCCGGCACCTTTCATTTATTTTCAGTTTTGATTATGTTGCGTTCCACTTCAATCACCAATGTTATACGCGCGCTCGCATCCGCCTTGCTGGTGGCTTTATTGCTCGAAGCGACGGGTCTTACCGTTTGGGCAGAGCGCCTGGAAGTTGGCGTGTTGCGTAATATTGCTCAGCCTGTCACCCAGACGTGGCAGGGAATCGTGACCGGATTACACCTGGATGCGCCACGACGCGTAGCACTCGATCTGCGTGACCGCTGGTCGACGACGCTGATGCCTGTCGCCGAGGTCGTCGCGACGACTGAAACTTCTGTGACCCTACCGGCGCAAACATCGTCGACGGCGTTGAAGACTGTCGCTGAATCTACCGAAGCAAAACCTAAATCTCCGGACAAGAAAAACAAAAATACGGCGCCTGCAAAAACTTCAGCCGAATCGAAGGTGGCGACACCCGTCGCGCCGCAATCGGCACAGGTGGCGCTGGTAGGTGATTCCATGATGGCGGTCGGACTTGCGCCGGTGTTACGTCGTAGTGTGGCGCGTGAAAGCAGCGCGCGTTTTGTGCGGGCCTATCGCTCTGGGACAGGGCTGGGTCGGCCGGACGTTTTTAACTGGCCTGCGCAGTACCCACAGCTCATTGGCGCTGCGCGGCCTGGTTTGGTGATTTGCGCTATTGGCGCCAATGATGCGCAAAATTTCCAGGTGAGTGGCAATGTGTATTACTTTGGTACGCCGGCGTGGAAACAGATGTATGCAGAAAGAGTGCGTGACTTCGCGAAACTGCTCACGCGTGATGGTGCGCGCGTACTGTGGATAGGCATGCCCGTCATGCGTGAGAGCGGCTTCTCCCGTCGCATGGCGTCGATCAATGTGCTGGTGAAAGAAGTGCTGGCGGAATTCCCTCAAATTACTTGGGTAGACCCCAATCTCTACATCGCCGGAAGCAGTGGTAGTTTCGAGCAGTATCGTCAAGATCAGCGCGGCAAGCTAGTGCGACTTCGAGCTGATGACGGCATCCATCTGAGTGAGGATGGCGCGGCCTATTTGCTGCCTGCGATTTCTAGCTGGATGCAGAAAGCAGCGCCCGGCATCTGAAGCAGTCATCAGACCCTACTCAGTTGCAGACTTCTTCCTCAATAGCAGCTGCATATGGTTTACCAGAGGGCCAGACACCTAGAAAGCGATTTTCCGGCGATTTGGGTGTGAACAGCGCTGTTGGATACGCGCCCCCCGCAACGTAATCAAACATCGCCATCATGATACGCCAGTAGCCGTAAAAATCCAGTACGTTCAGCGAGCCTGAGCTCTCAAAGCCATCGCGACCCGCAATGCGTGTGGGTACGGTTGCTGTCGCGTCAGGGAAATCAAATCGGCTGTCTGGCGCACCCGGCGAGCCATGCGCCGAACTGATTTGTTGTCCCCCATCCGAGTGTGAGGGAAGCATTAACAATGTCCGGTGAGATCGAGGCAAGTGGCACAGACGTGCTGCCCAGGCCCGCGCTGTTGGAACACCGATGCTGGTATCTGCTGCGCCGCTCACCAGAAAAACCGGCAACGTGGGTGGTATCGATTCTAGTCGCGCGACCGTAGGTACAGATTCTGTGCCGTGCACCACGTGATAGGCATCGCCCGGCGCGACCAACACGACCGCGCGCGGGGCGGGTATGCCAAGTTCGGTATGTCGGACTGCAAAATTTGTCGAGATCGCTGCGCCCATAGAAAAACCCCAATACAGCGTTTTTTCCTCATCAATGAGCCGCGGATGGGATTGACGCAGCATTTCCATGGCGGCGCGTATGCCCTGTGCTGCATTCGCGGTAATTTTTTGTGGCGAGGTTTTTTCGCCTTCAGCCTGATAGACCGGATAAATCACAACAGCGCCACTGCGTACCAGCAGATCAATCAGTCCACCAAAATTTTTTGGATTCGTGCCGCGCCAGCCGTGCATGAACAAGACCAGCGGTAAACCGGTTAGGGAACGGGCTTCAGGTCGAAAAATATAGGCGCGAGTTTCACTGGTACCCACTGTATCGACGGCGATATTGCGGTACTGACGACGTGCTTCCCAAGCAGCGGGACTGGATTGCTTGAGCAGGGCTTGTTCGAGGGGGGAAAGGGGAGCAGCCAAGGTTACGCTTGCGACTGCCAGTAATGTAAAGATCAGTGCAAAGGTCAGTGCAACTCGACTGGCAATCTGCAAACGCGAAGCGAAAATAATCACGGTTTATTTACCTTCGTTAGCCAAGCATTCATCAAGGCGACGCTGCCGGCTGGCGACCGGGCCGTAGCGTTTTTGCGCACCACTGAAGACCCATTCGATTTCTGCGTACCAGGCCTCCAGCACACTCGGATCCAGTTCGCGCTGCTGGGCCACCAGTCGAGCGTCTTCCTGAACCTGTTTTTTGGTGCGACCTTTCTTTCTCTCTTCGGCAAATGACTCGGCATTGGTGGATACGGAGTCGCAGTAACGGCGGTAATCCGCATGCGCGGTGCCGGACATAAGAATCATCAGAGCCAGGGGGATCAAGATCGTTTTCATTTTAAAAATAATTTCAAAAACCGGAGTGGTCCAATATTGTCATTCGTCAGTTGATCTCGTTTATTTAGTCTAGATCCAAATACCTTTGAATTTAGGCTAGATCCAAATACCTTTGAACATGAGCCGGGGTGCGTTGAGCGCCGCTGGCTCGGGTACCTGCGCAAGCACCGGCCAGCTGATGATTGCAGAATATCCGCTGCGTCGCAACAATATCGCTCGTGTTCTGCGCCACAATAACTCAGAGTTTATAAAAACAAAACGCCATACACACATCCGATCACATTGCTATCCATTGCCAAAAAACCGTGGAATAATCAGACCGATAAAACTCTGCCGGCCTGCCCGGACAGATAGAAAAAATAATCGGGGGAGATCACCATGCTGCTGGATGTCAGGACCTATGTGTGCAAGCCTGGAACACTGAAGGCCCACCTCGATCTTTATGCAAAGCTGGGCAAGGCGCCCCAAGTGCGCCATCTCGGGATGCCATTAATGTTTGCCGCCTGCGAGACCGGCAATCCCAATGAGTACATTCACATCTGGTGCTACAAAAATGCCGCCGATCGCGAAGAGCGTCGTGCGGCCCTGTGGGTTGATCCAGAATGGCTGAGCTATGTGAAACAGAGTGCGGAGCTTGGTGCACTGGAAAGCCAGCAAAATAAATTAATGAAACCGGTGGACTTTTTTCCTTTGTAAATGCGATTGATCGCTCAGCCAAAATAAAAATCACAGGAGACCTCATGAAACGCATCGTGAAACTGCTTGCTCTGGGCCTTTGCTTATTGCCTGTGCTGCTGCATGCACAGGAGAGCAAACCCTTGCGTATCGGTGTGCCGACGTCGGTGCAATTGCAGGTGGGTCGCGATACCATCACAGCCGTCAAAATGGCGGTGGATGAGATCAATAAAAAAGGCGGCATCCTCGGACGCAAGGTCGAGTATGTCACCGCAGATGAAACCGAAAATCCCGAAACGGGTATCAGCGCGATCAAGAAACTGGTCTCCGATGAAAAAGTCGATCTACTGGTGGGTGGCTATACCAGCGGTGTGACGCTGGCACAATTGCCGCATATCGCGGCATCAAAAACGATCTATCTGGGTGTTGGTGCCGCTTCGCCGAGCATCACGGCCAAAGTAAAAAACGACTACGATACTTACAAGTATATTTTCCGCGTTGGGCCAATCAACGCGACGCATCAGGCGCGCGCGCTGGTTGAATACATTTCGGGTTTTGTGATTGGCGAACTCGGCTACAAAAAAATCGCGATCGTCGGTGAGAACGCAAAATGGGTTCAGGATCTGGTGCCGGTCCTAAAGCGAGGTGCCGCTGAGGTGGGTGCCGATATCCGCATGACGGAATTGTTTGATACGCAGACATCAGATTTCTCACCGCTGCTCGCCAAGGTGAAATCCAGTGGTGCGCAATACATGATTGTCATTCTGTCGCATGGTTCTAGCGATGTCTTTGCAAAGCAGTGGCATGACGCGCAGGTACCGGTACCTTACGGCGGCATTGACGTGAAGAGCATGGATGGCGATTTTTTCAATCGCATTGGTGGTAAGTCCATCTCCGAGGTGGCTGCTAATTTCGCAGTGCGCGCGCCGCTCACTAAAAAAACTATTCCTTTCTTTGATAACTTCAAAAAGAATTCACCAAACTATCCGGTGTACACGGCCTTTTTCGCCTATGACTCGATCTTCTTGTATGCCGAGGCAGTCAAGCGCGCTGGCAGCTTTGACACAGACAAGGTAATCAAGGAGCTAGAGAAGACCCGCTTCGAAGGCGTGGCCGGCGAAATCAGCTTTGATGAAAACCATGACGTATTGCCGGGCAAAGGCAAGACTAATCTGATCTTCGTGCAGTGGCAGGACAAGGGCGAGCGTGTGGTTCTCTTTCCCAAGGAGCTTCGTACCGGGAATTTCATCCTGCCACCTTGGATGAAAAAATAAATTGGAAATCCTGATCTACGGCGCTGTCACCAGCGCTATCTACGCGATGCTCGCGGTAGGCTTCACGCTGATTTTTGGCGTGGCCCGCGTGTTGAATCTGGCGCATGGATCGTTCTATGCGCTGGGCGCGTATGGCGCGTATGTACTGACTTCCATCGTTGGCCTGCCATTGTGGCTGGCGGCGATACTGTCCGTGACCGGTGTCGCTGTATTCGGCGTGCTTGTAGAAAAAATCCTGATCCGGCCGCTGCGCTATTCGCAGCTGGGTGTGCTGATGATCACACTTGCCATTGCGCTAGTGGTTGAGCAGACCTTGTTTCTAACCTTCGGTTCCGAGTACCGTAATGTACCGGCCTTTGTTGATACCAAAATCAACATCGGTGGCGTCGATGTGGCCGGCCAGCGTTTGCTCACACTCGTGGTGGCGGGCGTTTCGATTGCGGTGCTCTATCTCTTCATACAGCGCACACGCCTCGGCAGCGCGATTCTCGCGATCTCTCAGGATGCGGATGCGGCCAAATACATGGGCATACCCAGTGATCGTATCTTCTCGCTGGTGATGGCGATTTCGGCGGCACTGGCGGCGCTGGCCGGCATAATCGCCGGACCATTTCTTTCGGTGCAGCCGTCGATGCATTTACTGCCCATCGTTAAAGCTTTTGCGATCGTGGTGGTGGGCGGACTCGGCTCCATTCCCGGCAGTATTCTGGCGGCCTTCATGCTGGGTTACGCGGAAACCATCGTGGCTTATGAAATCTCCACCAGCTGGACCGAAATCGTCTCGGTGTTGGCGACTCTGCTGATGCTGGTCTTCCGACCAGCCGGTATTTTCGGTAAAAGGACGGCGTTTTAAATGGCGGCGCTCGGATCTCTCGACAAGCTGAGCACGACGGCGGGCTTGGTTTCGCTGGTCCTACTCGCTCTTCTGCCGGCGCTAGTGGGTGGCAGCTATCTGGTGGGTGTGCTGACGGTTGCGGCGATTTACGGCATCTGGGCAGTGAGCTGGGATTTCATGTCTGGGCTGACTGGGCGCGAAAACTTCGGCCATTCGCTCTTCATCGGTGTTGGTGCGTATGCCGCGGGTTTTTTGAATGTACAGATGGGTCTCGGCCCCTGGTGGAGCCTGCCAGCCAGCATGGTACTGGCCATGTTCTTCGGGCTCTTGTTGGGTTTTCCGACGCTCAGACTCAAAGGGCCATACTTTGCGCTGGCGATGCTGTCGGCAGCCGTGATTATGCAGCGTCTGATGCTGATTTTCTGGGAGTACACCGGCGGTGAAGAGGGTATACAAGACATCACGCCGCTGATTAAAAATCACTTGCACTATTACTGGTTCGTGCTGGGTGTGCTGGGTCTTACCACTTGGCTGCTTGCCTGGCTGGCGCGTTCGCGTTGGGGTCTGATACTGCGCGCGATCAAAGGCGACGAGGCCACGTGTATGGCCGCTGGCTTGCCCATCACAACCTACAAAATTATCTCGCTCATCATCAGTGCGGCCTTCGCTGGACTCGGAGGTGCGCTTTACGCGCACTATCAATTGCAGGTGAGTCCGCAGTTGTTTGCAGTGGTTACATCGATCACGATTATCACGATGGTATACGTTGGTGGTATCGGCACCATTTTTGGGCCCGTCGGCGGGGCGCTGTTGCTGACGTTGATGACCGAGGGGCTGCGCAACTTCGGCGAATGGCGTTTGATGATCTACAGCGTTCTGTTGATTCTTATTTTGTTCTTCCTGCCTAACGGTGTGGTTGCGCCTATTTGGAAAAAAATTCGCGCAATGCTGTCGTCTCCCGCGCAGAGTGTGGGTACACAGCGACCAACAGACAAAGCAACAGGGGAGGTGTGAGATGTCAGACTACCTTCTCGACGTCAAACAAATTAACAAACGTTTCGGTGGTCTTCATGCCGTGCGTGATGTCAATCTGCAGGTTCGCCGGGGTGAGATCGTTGGTATTCTGGGCCCCAATGGTGCCGGCAAGACGACGCTCTTCAATCTGCTTACGGGATTCATTCCCCCGGATGAGGGTACGGTGAATTTTCAAGGGCGATCGATACGTGGTCTTAAACCGCACAAGATCGTCAATCTGGGTGTGGCTCGTACTTTCCAGCTTTGTCGGCCTTTCGTCGGCATGAGCGTGATCGAAAATGTACTGGTCGGCAGTTTGGGGCCACGTGTCAGTGATGTTGATCTCGGCGCGCGCGCCATGCACTTGCTGTCCGAGGTTGGTCTTGCAGAGAAAGCGGATACACCCTCCGAGTTATTGTCCTATGGTGATCTGCGGCGTTTGGAAATCGCTCGCGCACTGGCAACCGATCCTGAGTTGCTCTTGCTTGATGAGCCTTTTGCTGGTTTGGGTAGTGCCGAGATCGAATCAATTTCCGCACTCATACGCAAGCTGCATACAGAAAAAAATCTCACTATTCTGCTCATTGAGCACAAGCTGCGCGAATTCATGCAGCTGGTATCACGCGTAGTGGCGCTGGATTTTGGCGAGGTGATTGCCGAAGGGGTTCCGGCAGAGATTGTCAGTCATCCACGTGTAATTGAAGCCTACATTGGCAAGCAAACGCCGGAGGCACTCGCATGATGCTTGAGATCAGCGGCCTGAGCGCTGGCTATGGCAAGGCCATTGCGCTGGAAAATCTCAATCTGCAAATCAAGGCAGGTGAATTAGTGACGGTGCTGGGGCCCAACGGTGCAGGCAAGTCGACTTTGCTGAAAGTGATTTCACGGGCGATATCGTCGCAGGGACAGTTGCAGTTCGAAGGGCACTCCCTGCATGATTACTCGACAGAACAGGTGGTCGGTCTGGGCATTTGCCATTGTCCCGAAGGCCGTCGTCTTTTCCCCGAGCTGACAGTGGCAAAAAATCTACAGCTGGGTGCTTATCTCAGACGCGACAAGGCAGCCGTTGCCGCTGATATGGACCGGGTACTCGCGTTGTTTCCGATATTAGCTGAGCGAGAGCATCAGATCGTTAGCACCTTGTCAGGTGGTCAGCAGCAAATGGTGGCGATTGGTCGTGCCTTGATGGGCGGGCCAAAATTGCTGCTGCTTGATGAGCCTTCGGTCGGTATCGCTCATCGTCTCAAGCTGGAAATTTTTTCTGCGATACGCCAGATTTGCGACAGTGGTGTTGCCATCCTGATGGCCGAGCAGGATGCGCAATCTGCACTGCACATTGCTGATCGTGCGTACGTGCTTGAGCATGGTCATGTCGCGCAGGAGGGCGAAGCGAAGGCACTAGCCAGCGATGATCGTATTCGTAAAATTTATCTTGGTATCGGTTGACCGCAGCGACTGATCCTTCATCTCAGCGATCACAAAAGAAACGGATAAGCCGAATGATGCAAGAACTTTGCGGCTTTACCGCCCACCAGCTGCTCGCGATGTATCGCAGCGGGCAAGTGTCGCCTATCGATGTAACACGCGCCGTCCTTCAGCGCATCGAGCAGTTCAACGGCAAACTGAATGCCTTTTGTCTGGTCGATGCAGTGCACGCCATGGAGAGCGCGAAAGCGAGCGAACAGCGATGGCAGGCGCATAGACAGCAGGGCGCTGCGATCGGTGCACTGGATGGCATACCCGTCTCTATCAAAGATCTAATACTGACGCGCGGCTGGCCCACGCTGCGGGGTAGTCGAACTGTCGATCCTTCGCAGCCCTGGGAGGTGGATGCACCGGTTACTGCGCGTCTGCGCGAATCCGGTGCCGTGCTGTTGGGTAAAACCACCACGCCCGAGCTAGGCTGCAAGGGAGAGACCAATTCGCCCTTGCATGGGATTACGCGCAATCCCTGGAATCTCTCGCGCACGCCGGGTGGGTCTTCGGGCGGTGCTGCAGCAGCGGTGGCCTCCGGTATGGGGCCGGTGGCGGTTGGTACGGATGGGGCGGGCAGCGTGCGTATCCCGGCCGCGTTTTGCGGCAATGTCGGTATCAAGCCGAGCTTCGGTCGTGTGCCGGCGTACCCGCTGTCACCTTTCGGTACGGTCGCGCATCTTGGGCCACACACCATGAGTGTCACCGACGCAGCACTGATGATGAACGTGATGAGTTTGCCAGACGCACGCGACTGGTTCTCACTGCCTTACCATCCAATTGATTACACCGTCGGTCTGAATGACGGCATCCGCGGTTTGCGTATCGCTTATTCGCCAACACTGGGCTATGCCAAGGTCGACCCCGATGTTGCGCATCGCGTTGATGAAGCGGTACGCGATCTCGAAGCGCTGGGTGCACAAGTGGTGCGATGCGATCCGGGCTTCGCAGACCCGCTCGATATCATGACCGGTATCTGGTTTGCTGTTGCGCATCAGGTCTGGACAGCAATGACACCCGCACAGCAGGCGGTGACGGACCCAGATTTTCAGGCGGAAGCCGAGATCGGCGCGGGCTTCAGCTTTGGCGATGTGCATCAGCTCAATTTGCGTCGCGGCGAGTTGGGTTCGCGCATGCGTCAATTCATGCAGCAGTATGATCTGCTGGTCACGCCCACACTGGCGATACCCGCCTTTGAAGCGCGTGCTGCGGGTCACAGCAAGGTCAGTGCTGAGCAATTGCTGGGCTGGACGCCGTTCAGCTATCCCTTCAATCTCACCCAGCAACCCGCAATCACTATTCCCTGTGGATTGACACCTGCAGGTCTACCGGTTGGCCTGCAATTTGTCGGCCCCATGTTTGGCGATGCATTGGTACTGCGCGCTGCGCGTGCCTACGAATCTCTGCATCCTGTTCCCAGACCACCTGAGTCTGTTTTGTCGGAGGAGATATTGAATGCCTAATCAGAACGATGCGCACAATCATGCGCAGGACTTTGCATCAGACAGCGTCAAACGGCTGCGTGAGGATCTTGCGCTGGCCTTGCGCGCGGCTGCGCATCATGGGCTTGCCGAAGGTGTGTGTAATCATTTCAGTGTCGAATTACCGGATGGCTCGCGGCGCTTTCTTCTGAATCCGCGCGGATTGTTGTGGCAAGAGATCGGTGCCGACGATATCGTGATGATTGATGAGCAAGGGAACAAGCTTGCCGGACGTCATGAGGTCGAGCCGACTGCCATGCACATACACGCTGCGATTCATCGTATTGCCGGCAAGGCTTGTGTAATGCACACGCATATGCCGCATGCGACAGCGCTCACACTCACCAGTGCTCGGGCGCTGGATACGACGTTATCGCAAAACGCGATGCGTTTTCACGGTCGCATCGCCATTGATGCGCATTACAACGGTCTTGCGCTCGATGATACCGAAGGTGAACGTATTGCCAGCGTGATGAAGAATGCAGATATTGCTTTTCTCGGCAATCACGGTGTTGTCGTCTGCGGTGACAGTGTCGCTTATGCGTATGACGATCTGTATTACGTCGAGCGTGCCTGCATGGTGGAAATTCTCGCGCTACGCACAGGATTGCCATTGCAGCCCGTGCCGGGGGCGATGGCAGCGCAAGTCGAACTACAGACGCGGGGAGAGCGTTTGCAGGCCGATCTGTTCTTCGAGGCATTGCGGCGTACACTGTAGGTCCTTTTATTCCTCCTCGCCAAAATGAACTTGCGTCTTTGGCAGCGTTGCGCTGTTGTGCTGCTCGCATTTGCCTTGTCCAGCTGCGGTCTGGTGCGCACCGGCTATGACCAGCTGGATACGCTCGCTTACTGGTGGATGGACCGTTATCTGGATTTCAATGACTCGCAGAAGCGCGAAGTCAAAGCAGATCTGAAGGACTGGCATGCCTGGCATCGAAGCACGCAGTTGCCAGCCTATGCAGATTTTCTGGCCGAGCTCCAACAAATGGCAAAAGGTGATGTGAGTCCGCCCGCTGCTTGTGACGCCATCGTGAAAGCCAGGGACCAATTCGAGACACTGGTGCTGCAAACTGCACCTCAGGCGGCTACAC
>JAIXYM010000024.1 GCA_027490255.1 Oxalobacteraceae bacterium
CACTGGATCCCGGCGTGCGCCGGGATGACGAATTTGAGGTCATCAGCGCTTAAAACGTCATCCCGGCGCACGCCGGGATCCAGCATGCTTGTGCTGTTGGATTTTTAGTTTGGGAAATGTATTTATGTACGTTATTTCTTAAGCCATCGGATGCATGATGAAAGACGCTGGATCCCAGCCTGCGCTGGGATGACGAATTTGAGGTCATCAGTGCCTAAAACGTCATCCCGGCGCACGGTGTAGCGGAGGTTTCATGCAGCATGCTGCATGCCCGCGAAACGGCACTGGCTTGCAAGCCAGTGCGCGCCCTGCAAGGGGGGATCCAGCGGCTTTAAGCGTTTTAAGCGACCTTCTTATCAAAGAACTGCTCATCTTCAGTCGAGCCATGCAGCGCAGTAGTCGACGACTGACCTTGCTGAATCGCCTGAGTCACAGCATCGAAATAACCGGTGCCGACTTCGCGCTGATGCTTGACCGCGGTGAAGCCTTTTTCTGCCGCAGCGAATTCAGCTTCTTGCAGTTCAACGAACGCCGACATCTGGTTACGCGCATAGCCATGGGCCAGGTTGAACATGGAGTAGTTCAGTGCATGGAAGCCGGCCAGTGTGATGAACTGGAACTTGTAGCCCATTGCGCCGAGTTCTTTCTGGAACTTAGCGATCGTGGCGTCATCCAGATTTTTCTTCCAGTTGAACGAAGGCGAGCAGTTGTAGGACAACATCTTGCCTGGGTACTTCGCGTGGATAGCTTCGGCGAATTTTTTCGCGAACGCCAGATCAGGCTTGCCGGTTTCACACCAGACCAGATCTGCATAAGGCGCGTAAGCCAGACCACGTGAGATCGCCTGTTCGATACCAGGCTTGGTACGGAAGAAGCCTTCCGGTGTGCGCTCGCCGGTAAGGAAAGGCTTGTCGTTGTCATCCACATCGGAAGTCAAAAGGTCAGCTGCTTCGGCGTCAGTACGCGCAACGAGAATCGTCGGTGTGCCAGAGACGTCAGCGGCCAGACGTGCAGCGTTGAGCTTTTCAACGGCTTCGCGCGAAGGCACCAACACCTTGCCACCCATGTGACCGCACTTCTTAACCGACGCGAGTTGGTCTTCAAAGTGAACGCCAGCGGCGCCCGCTTCGATCATCGATTTCATCAACTCGAAAGCGTTCAGTACACCACCAAAACCGGCTTCAGCATCAGCGACGATGGGTGCGAAAAAATCGATATCGTTTTTGCCCTCAGACCACTGAATCTGGTCTGCGCGCTGGAAGGTGTTGTTAATGCGCTTGACGACCATCGGCACCGAGTTGGCCGGGTAAAGCGACTGATCGGGATACATTTCACCAGCGAGGTTGGCGTCACCAGCCACCTGCCATCCAGAGAGGTAAATCGCCTTCAGACCGGCCTTGACTTGCTGCATGGCCTGATTGCCTGTGAGCGCGCCCAGCGCATTGACGAAAGGTTCCGTGTGGAGCAAGCCCCAAAGTTTCTCAGCGCCACGCTTGGCAAGCGTGTGGTCGATACTGACGGAACCGCGCAAACGGACGACGTCTTCAGCGCTGTAGTTGCGCTTGACGTTTTTCCAGCGAGGATTTTCTGCCCAATCTTTGGTCAATGCCTGAATCTGTTGCTCACGAGTTGCCATGATGATTTCTCCCAGGGTTAGTACCGCATACACATTGAAACGAATGGAAGAATGGTAGGCTTTTTTTTGCGAGGCAACAAGGTCTTATATAAGACATATAAGATAAATTTTATTGAAATAAATCAATAGCTTATAATTTCCATTTTGCGATACGGAATAGAATTTCTTTGGATGAAAGGAATGCATGCTGCCATGCACCCCCAATATTTCATAATATGAAAAAAAGATTTCATGGATTGAAAGTGAGAAACCGCATCAAAGGCCAAGAATTGCAGCCAAGGATTGCGGCCCATTACGCGGCCTTCCTGAACCCTAGTTCCGACCCTGCCACATCGACTTCCACCACGTCCTTCGGTCCAAATTTCCCTTGAAGAATGGCCTTGGACAGGGGATTCTCCAATTCCTGCTGAATTGCGCGCTTGAGCGGACGTGCACCGTACACCGGATCAAAACCCGCCTCGGAGAGCTTGAAGAGCGCCGCGTCCGACACATGCAGGGTGATTTCCATTTTTTGCAAACGCTGCTCGAGCACCTGCAGCTGTATGCGAGCAATCGAACTGATGTGCTTGCGATCCAGCGCGTGGAAAACCACCATTTCGTCAATGCGGTTGATGAATTCGGGACGGAAATGACCACGCACCTCAGCCATCACAGCAAGTTTGATCAGTTGAGGATCGCTGTCTTCCATGGACTGAATTTTGTGCGAGCCGAGATTCGATGTCATGACGATGACGGTATTACGAAAATCAACGGTTCTACCGTGCCCGTCAGTCATGCGGCCGTCATCCAGTACCTGTAGCAAGACGTTGAAGACATCCGGATGGGCCTTCTCGATTTCATCGAGCAGAATCACGCTATAGGGCTTGCGACGCACGGCCTCCGTCAGATAACCGCCCTCTTCATAGCCCACATAACCCGGCGGCGCACCAATGAGCCGAGCGACAGAATGTTTTTCCATGAACTCGCTCATATCCAGACGAATGAGCGATTCTTCGGTATCGAACAGAAAAGCAGCGAGCGCCTTGGTCAACTCGGTCTTGCCCACGCCCGTGGGTCCGAGGAACATGAACGAACCATAGGGGCGATGAGGATCCGCCAGACCTGCGCGTGAACGCCGTATCGCATCCGAGACCGCACCGATTGCTTCGTGCTGCCCTACCACGCGCTTGTGCAGCTCATCTTCCATTTGCAGTAACTTGTCACGCTCACCCTGCATCATCTTGGATACAGGGATACCAGTAGCGCGTGAAACAACTTCGGCGATCTCCTCTGCGCCGACTTGCGTTCGTAACAGACGCGGCTTGTCGCTCGCAGCATCGCCCTTGTCTGCCTGCTTGAGTTTGGCTTCCAGCTCGGGCATGCGGCCGTACTGCAGCTCGGACATTTTCTGCCAGTCGCCCTTTCGGCGCGCTTCTTCCATTTGCAGGCGCAGCTTCTCGATTTCTTCCTTGATGTGCTGGCTGCCCTGAACCGCTGATTTTTCGGCTCGCCAGACCTCCTCAAGATCCACATATTCGCGCTCTAAACGCGTAATTTCTTCTTCGATCAAGCCCAGACGCTTTTGCGATGCTTCGTCTTTTTCCTTTTTCATCGCTTCGCGCTCGATCTTGAGCTGAATCAGACGGCGGTCCAGCTTGTCCATGACCTCGGGCTTGGAATCAATCTCGATTTTGATTTTTGACGCAGCCTCGTCAATCAGGTCGATAGCCTTGTCGGGTAAAAAACGATCCGTGATGTAACGATGCGAGAGCTCGGCGGCAGCCACGATCGCCGGGTCAGTGATATCTACGCCGTGATGCACTTCGTATTTTTCCTGTAACCCGCGCAGGATGGCGATGGTCGCTTCTACACTGGGCTCATCGACCATGATTTTTTGAAAGCGACGCTCGAGCGCTGCATCTTTTTCGATGTACTTGCGATATTCATCCAGCGTGGTCGCACCGACGCAATGCAATTCACCACGCGCCAGTGCGGGCTTCAACATATTGCCGGCATCCATGGCGCCTTCGGCTTTACCAGCACCCACCATGGTGTGCATTTCATCGATGAAGACGATGGTCATTCCTTCGTCTTGTGCGAGCTCTTTGAGTACGGACTTCAGGCGCTCTTCGAATTCACCGCGATACTTGGCACCCGCCAGCAGAGCAGCCATATCAAGCGACAAAACGCGCTTGTTTTTCAGACTCTCTGGCACTTCACCATTGACGATACGCTGAGCCAGACCTTCAACGATAGCGGTCTTGCCAACGCCGGGCTCTCCGATCAGTACAGGATTATTCTTGCTCCGACGCTGCAGTACTTGAATCGCGCGGCGAATTTCATCGTCGCGACCGATAACAGGATCCAACTTGCCCTGTCGCGCGCGCTCGGTCAGATCAAGGGTGTATTTCTTCAATGATTCTCGCTGACCTTCGGCATCCTGCGAATCGACTTTTGAGCCACCGCGCACGGCCTGAATCGCGGCTTCCATTGATTTGCGTGTCAGACCATGATCGCGTACCAGACGACCGGCTTCGGATTTGTCGTCCGTCAGCGCCAGCAGCACCATCTCGCTTGCGATGAATTGGTCATTGTGTTTCTGGGCTTCCTTGTCGGCCAGATTAAGCAAGGCCGTCAGTTCACGTCCCACCTGGACTTCGCCGCCCGCACCGGTGACGCTGGGCAAGCGATCGATGGCTTGCTTAAGCTGATTGACGAGTCCACCCACGTTGACACCGGCACGCTGGAGCAAGGAGCGGCTACTGCCGTCATCCTGATTGAGCAAGGCCATCAGCAGATGCAGCGGATCAATGTATTGGTTGTCACTGCCTACGGCCAGGCTCTGAGCATCGGAAAGCGCTTCTTGCAGCTTGGTCGTGAGTTTGTCGAGGCGCATGAATCAACTCCAGTGGTGTTCGGTCTGGAATCATTATTGGGCTGACTGGCGGGAATTCAAGGTTGAATAAATCCCGGCATTCTGGTGAAGCAAGGCTGCGCTACAAGTACGAAACTATAAAAATCAATGGCTTGGAAGCGTTTTCTCAACTAAAAACGCATATGTAGTTATGAACATTGTCCGAGAACAAAGCACCCCTGCGAGGCATACTTTCAGGCAGCAAACCAGCGCCAAGTGGCCAGTCCTGCCATACAGCAGGCCAACGACCCCAACAAATGCACGCCGGTATGCAGGAAAGCCCAGCCATAAGCGCCGCGTTGCAAGAGCAACAGGGATTCGGCTGAGAAGCTGGAAAAAGTAGTCAGGGCACCGAGAAACCCCGTGACGACCAAGAGACGCCATTCCGGAGGCAAGTCAGGCAGGCTTTGAAAAAGCCCAACGGCAACCCCAATCAGATAGCCGCCGATAAGATTCGCTGCGAGTGTACCCAGTGGCAGGTTTTCAACTCGCGCATTCAGCCACAGGGAAAGTCCCCAACGCGACCAGGCACCTAGTGTGGCGCCGATTGCAATCGCAATCAGGCTTGGGATACTGGAGCCCATTTCGCCATGGCCTCATCGTCGGAAACGCGGGCATCCACCCAGCGCGCGCCCGCAGGCGTTTGCTCTTTTTTCCAGAAAGGTGCTTCGGTCTTGAGGTAATCGATGATGAATTCGCAGGCATCAAACGCTTCGCCGCGGTGGGCCGATGTCACCGCCACGAGCACTATCTGATCGAGTGGCTTGAGTGGCCCGACACGATGAATCACCAGCGCATCAAAAATATCCCAGCGCGCTTTGGCCTGATTGACGATGTCCTCCAGGGATTTTTCAGTCATGCCAGGATAATGCTCGAGCTCCATTTCCGCGACATGCTCACCTTCGTTCAGATCACGTACCGTGCCCAGAAACGTTACGACCGCACCCACTTTGGGTGTGTTGGCACGCAGTTGCGCGAGTTCAGTCGTGAGGTCAAAGTCTGCGGTTTGTACTCGTACAGCCATGAAGATTCTCCGCTTCGGTTCAACCGCCGGTCACAGGCGGGAAAAAAGCCAGCTCGCAGCCCTCGCTGAGCATGGCAGTCGCATCCACCATCTGCTGGTTGCAGGCGATGCGAAGGGATTTGCCCTCAGCCAGCGCCTCAGCCCAGACACCGCCGCGCGACTGCAGCAAGGCCCGCACCTCGCCGGCGGAGCGTATTTCAGCTGGCAGCGTGAGTGTCTCGCTGGAGGTGCCGACCGCCTCTCTCAGGCTGGCAAAGAATTTCAACTGTATCTGCATGACGGGCTCAGTAAAGCAATTCCGAGAAAGGAATGAAGTGTACGGTATCTCCAGCGGCGATGGTCTGGCCGGGCGGATTGTCGACTAATCCATCGCCCCAGACAGTCGAGGTCAGCACACCCGAGCTCTGGTTGGAAAACAAGGACAATCCCTGCGCCTCATTGATGCGAACTCTAAGAAATTCATTACGCCGGTCTGCCTTGGGCCAACTGAAATCGGCGCGCATAGTAAAGCGTGGCGGATTCGATGGCTTCGCGCCTTGAAGCGCAAGAATAAACGGCCGCACAAAGAGCAAGAAGGTCACGAAGCTCGAGACGGGGTTACCGGGCAAGCCAACAAAAAACGCTGGCCGCTCGCCCTGACCCACTTCACCGAAGGCGAGTGGTTTGCCAGGCTTGATCGCAATTTGCCAGAGATTGAGACGCCCTTCGGCCTCGACGGCAGGCTTGATGTGATCCTCTTCACCCACCGACACACCACCGGAGGTGACAATCAGATCATGGCCCGAAGCCGCCTGACGCAAGGCGGCCCGGGTCGCATCCAGCGAGTCAGGGACATTGCCCAGATCCGTTACATCGCAGCCCAGGTGATCCAACAAACCGCGCAGCATGAAGCGATTAGAGTTGTAGATGGCACCGGGCTTGAGCGGTTCGCCGGGCATAGTCAGCTCATCGCCGGTAAAAAACACGGCCACGCGCAAACGACGAAATACCGGCAGACTGGCCAGTCCGACCGACGCCAGCAAGCCCAACTCCTGCGCGCGCAAGCGTGTACCCGCGGGCAGGATGGTGCTGCCGGCACGAATGTCCTCTCCGGCGCGGCGTATCCATTCACCGGATTGCGGCGTATGCGAGATCGTCACCAAGCCACTACCCTGATCGAAGCTGCACTGCTCTTGCATGATGACGGCGTCTGCGCCTTCAGGGATGAGTGCGCCAGTAAAAATACGCGCAGCAGTGCCGGCTTCGAGTGGCTGCCCAACATGGCCAGCAGGAATTCGCTGCGCTACCTTCAGCGATGCATGGCCACTGGCGCAATCGGCAGCACGAACCGCGTAACCGTCCATCTGCGTATTGTCCATGGGTGGCACGTCAAGCTGGGATTGCTGGTCTGCGGCCAGTACACGGCCCGTCCCTTCGAGGGTAGATACCGTCTGTGTCTCCGTCACCGGGCGAGCAGCTGTCAGCAGAAATCCAAGCGCTTCCTGCACGCTGAGCATAGGGGCTTTTGTTGTCATTATCTTGCCGGAATTGTTGTCTCGCGCCGGATTGTAACGCCTCTGTGATCGCCTACTGTGATCGCCTAAGCGGGCCCCATCCTACAGTCCAGTGTGGGCGGCAATGTAGGTCTTGATCGCAGCCACATCCGCTTCCATGACGTCGAAACGCTGCGGCAAGGATTCAATGTGCTCGAAACCCGCGGGTCGTTCAGCGTCGCACCCCAACGCCTCGCGCAGGGTTTCGCTGAACTTTGCCGGGAGGGCCGTTTCAAGCACAATCATTGGCACACCCGGCTCCCAATGCTCGCGAGCGACTTTTACGCCATCGGCCGTGTGCGTATCAATCATCAGCCCATGACGGGAATAGACATCACGAATCGTAGACAGGCGATCTGCGTGAACGGATTTTCCTGAAGTAAACCCGAATTCAGCTACGCGCTTGAATTCATCGCCATCACTTCCCGGCTTGCCCGACAAATCGAAACCGCCCTGCGTTTCGACTTTCATGAACAGCGCACGTACCCGGTCCCGATCGCCTTCAAGCAAATCGTGGATGAACCGTTCGAAATTCGACGCCTTGCTGATATCCATGCTGGGACTGCTGGTGTGCAGGGTTTCTGCAGATTTACGTACCCGGTAGACACCCGTCTGAAAAAACTCGTGCAGCACATCATTTTCATTAGTCGCCACAACCAGTTTACTGATCGGCAGACCCATCATCCGCGCGATGTGGCCGGCGCAAATATTTCCGAAATTGCCAGAAGGGACAGTGAACGACACACACTGCTCATTGTTCGTCGTGGCCGATAAATAGCCGCGGAAGTAGTACACCACCTGCGCCACGACTCGTGCCCAGTTGATGGAATTGACGGTACCAATCTTCTGCCGGGCTTTGAATTCAAGGTCGTTTGATACGGCTTTGACCATGTCCTGGCAGTCGTCGAAAACACCTTTCACCGCAATATTAAAAATATTCGGATCTTGCAGGCTGAACATTTGCGCGCACTGAAACGCGCTCATTTTCTGATGAGGCGACAGCATGAAGACGCGGATGCCTCGCTTTCCTCGCATCGCATATTCAGCAGCGCTCCCGGTATCACCTGAAGTTGCTCCGAAAATATTGAGCTCGGCCTGTTGCTTTGCCAGCGTGTATTCGAACAAGTTACCCAGCAGCTGCATGGCCATGTCTTTAAAGGCCAGGGTCGGACCGTTGGAAAGGGCTTGCAGAATCAGGGAAAGGTCGCCCGGGGTTTCGAGCGAACGCAGAGGGGTTATACGCGCCGTATCTTCGTCAGCGCGTGCATTGCAATAAACGGCAGCCGTGTAGGTCCGGGCGGTGAGCTGGTCAATATCGGACGGCGGGATGTCGGTCGCAAATTTCTTCAGGATTGCACTGGCAAGACCGGCGTAGGACAGATCACGCCACTGATCAAGCTCCTCACTACTTACCTGAGGGTAATGAGACGGCAGGTAAAGGCCGCCATCCGGCGCCAAACCGCCGAGCAGGATGTCAGAAAAGGACGATGCGGCTTGATACCCGCGGGTCGACAGATATTGCATGACCAACACAGCTCCTGAAAAACAGACCACACATTATAAGCGCTGAGACAGTTTCTGCAGATAAACGATCTATCGCCGGCTATCGGTCCATGAGTTTTATGAATGTCAAAAGACTCATTTTTCATGAGAATTTTCAAGGCTGACTTAAACAATTAATCTCGCTTTGTCAATCCCATGAATTAGGTAATTTTGCGATTAATTTGCTTGCTATATGGAAATAAAAGTTCATCAAGCATTTTTTTTAAGCACTTTAATCACAACCTCATACCAAGCGGCAATTACCTGTCATCACTGGTTGAAATCGCGCCCTACCTATCCGTCCAGGTTACGCAAGTGGGACTGAATTCTTCAAAACGAAGGAACGATTCGATGAACGACCAACTTCTGACATCCGAAGAGAATGAATTTGATCCTTTATTGCTTATGGATGATCTCATTGTTGAGATAGATAGCGATATCGATAGCCTAGAATCTGACGATGAATTCGAATCCGAGGAGGGCTATCAAGAGAAAAAGTCCTCCCCAACGAAGAAAATATTTTCTTCCTTGGAACTCCGATCGGATCCATTGTCCGACGTACCTCTACTTGAAAGAGATCAAGAGGTTCTCTTCCGTGATCTGATCGATCAACATCAGCGAAGACTTTACAGATTTGTCATCAAGTACATTGACCACCCCGATGATGCCGCGGACATCACTCAGCAGGCTTTTGTTGAAGCAGCCCGTACGATAGCCAGCTTTAGGGGTGATTCGAAATTATCGACCTGGCTTTTTGGCATAGCCATGAATATGGTGAGAAATTACCTTAGCCGAGCGCCGCATCGCGTCTATAAGTTTGAAACGGATGAAATTCTACTTTCTGTGGCCGGCAATGCGCTGGACCCGAGTGAATTTCTTGAACAAAAGCAAATTCTCGATCTAGTCGAAGTCGCATTTTCTGAATTGCCAGAGGAGATGAGTGAAGTGCTTGGCTTGGTTGCTATTGATGAAATTTCTTATCAGGATGCTGCCGAAATCCTGTCAATACCACTGGGAACGGTAAGGAGTCGTGTCTCTCGCGCGCGCGCTGTACTACGCGCACATTTTAAGGAAGCTGGCGTGACCTTAAAATTTTGATGGGGTAAGGATTGAATCATCGTGCCAGTCAAAAAAATTCACGCAGCGAAGAATGACAGAAAAATAACATGAAGTCCCGACAAAGCCGCACTAGCGCACAGCTTCGCATACAAGATTAAACACCTCGTTGCACAGTCAGTGGCAACGTATCGTCTCCCGGTTTTCTATCCTGATTGAAATTTGGATCTTTTGTCTCCGAGCGTCGAGGAGAAGACACGATTTTGCTCATAGTAGACTCAGTGACCTCGATAACAAGCGTCTGATGCCCTGCCGCATCCTGATTCAATGATAATTGCGTTTCAGAGTCACCGATTAATTGAACTAAGCCTTCTTGCGATAAAGGGATATTTACGCCGACCTCCGAACTACGATTCGTCACCTGTTGACGCAAGGATTCAATCACTTCCATTATTTCTCTGCGGATCACCGGCATTTCAGCAGAAGCACTGACATAACCGCCCAAAAAATCCAAAGAACAAAGTGTGTCACTCAACTCGAAATTATCTTGCTTCGTTTTAGCCTCTGGTACCTGATCATGTTTCATTTTTTTATCTGTAGTTTTTAACATGTTCAAAATATCTGACAGAGAGGGTGGATTTTCCCTGCGATGCAGAAGCTCCTCCAGCGTATGCAATCCTGCCAAGTCTGGCGAAGTTAACTCCTTTTCATGATTAAAATCATCCTTGATCTTTGGCTCGTGCTTCAAATCATCCTTACTTGTAGGTTCATGCTTTAAAGTATTTTTACTATCCGGCTCGCGACTTGAAATATCTTTTCTCTTCAGATCCTGATGTAAGTCATCTTCGTTTTTATTATTTTTAATAGTCGCCGGTCGTGGCAGATTTGAAAATTCCTGCGAAGAATTTTTTTTCAAACCAGATTGCAATGCATTTTCCAGTATTTTTTCTGAACGATTTTTTTCACCAGTTCGCATCCGTGGCATCTGTCGCTCCAGCTGCCTCTCTTTTTCTTTCTCTTTTTCTGATTGATTATCATTGTTTCGGCCAGTGTCAATTCTAACTACTGGCATATTTATAAACATTCCGGATCGATTTATCATAGATTTCCATCCAAGATCTGATTGGGCTGATGGGTTTTCGCATCAGGAAAACTGAGCGAAATTTTTTCGCGACAATAGTAATTTCTTAATTCGGCCACAAAATCCATTTCTGGTGCTGCTTCGGGTGTAAATGCGTAGAAAATTCGCTCATGATCAGGCGGAAGAGCACGAATCGGGATTTCGGTAAACCCTATGCGCTTTAATGCAGTAATTGATCGCTGATTGTCAGTGTAGGCAGAAGTCAGCACCACAGGCACACCAAAACTTCTTGCATAGTCACAGACAAGTTTTCCCGCCTGTGTTGCCAGCCCTCTTCCCTGGAAATCCACACCCGTCCAAAAACAGAAAAAAGCAGCGTGATCGGAAATGGCTAGATTGATATAGCCAACAAAGCCCAGATCCCTGTGCATGATGGCAAAGTGTGCCCAGGATCCTTCACGGAGCTGCTCGTCGATCCATTGCTGCATCGACTCCAGTGTCGTCATAGCAGGCAGGCCTGTCATGATCGCAATCTGAGGATCGCGGTACTGATACAGCATAGCCTCGGCATGGCTAGCATCCAGAGGCTCCAAGACCATTGGCAGCTCAGCGTGTTCAATCGGCTGACGCCACACACCCTCCCATCCGGCCAATCGTTGCTCTATCCTTTGCATGACTTCCTGAGCCAGAACGCTCGCCGGGTCGAGCGCAAGAGCGGCCGACACCGTATCGGCAGCCTTGCGAAGCCTGCCGGTTCGGGCATCACACCAGGCCAGTTGGGCAAGATCGGTCGGGTTGGCGCCGTCACGCTGTAGCCCTGACTGCAGCGCCCGGCGTGCAAGGGACCAGTGCCCACAATGCATCGCCATCATCGCAAGTCGCTCGTGAAATCGCTTGCTTTGTGGGTCTGGCAGATAATTTGCCCAGACTTGATCGAGCGCCTGCCGCCAGCCCTCATGATTAAACCCCGGATGCTTGCTCGCCTTCGCAAAGTTTGGCCCGTGTATCGCTGCGAGCACCCCGGGATCAAAGGCCGCAAGTTTGATCAAGGTGAGACGGTGCTCGAAGGCCGAATCGCCATTCACACTCTGCATTGCTTGTGACAGCGCCGTTGCGTGACCGAACATACCGGGCTCAATATCGCGCATAAGCGCACCCAATCGTGCATCGGCACCCGAATGCTTTAACAAGGCAATTTGAATCACCTGATCTTTTTGCAGGCTGAGACAGTCGGTGACCGCTGCATTTTTTTTAAGTTTGTGTGCCAGCAAATGAAAATTCACTGGCATTGGCTGATGATCGTGAAAAGTTTTTGTGAGATCAGCAAAGCTCGCCAACCGCATCTCAGTCTCGCTGGTGATCCCTGGGGCAGCAGTAATCATTAGACCGCCCTGTTTACAATGTTTGCTAATCAGGTCAATCAGCTCTAAAGCGCCCTGAGGATAAGGGACAGGCGCACTGTTGAATTTTGCAAGATAGTTCGCCAGTAAATCTGGCAGGTCATGGTCGAACATATGGACATCGGCCGCAACCCACTTCCTTTGGTCGCTGCTGCAATCGGAAACTTCAGTAGTCTCTGCACCTTCAGCATCAGACTCATTGCTCGCACTGATGTCCTGTTCGTACTCCATCAATTTTCCATAATGCACAGCAAGCAGTCGGTGATGTAGTCGGGTAAATGAATCATGAAGCAGAGCCACCACCGGATTCGTTGACTGCCAGTGCTTACCGTCCTTAAGAAAAACAAAGGGCGTTTCTTTCATGGCACCAGGCCAGATCAATGGGACCACAAGATCTTCTGCCATCAGCGCTCGCATTGCGTCCAGCGATTGCAGTTCTTCGATGCCTTGGCGATCAGATAGCACCGGCAGGTAGCGCCAGCGAAATCCTCCTTCATTCGACACCTTGCGCTGCAAAGCGCGAGTCATCAGCAAAGTGCTGCGACCACTGCCCGGGGAAAAATCGAGAATGTCCAGTGGCGCATCCGGTCGTATCTCATTGGCTGCCAAGCAGGCATACCAGTGATTCACAATCAAGCCTGCAAGCTGGTTAGCGACGCTTGGGCTGAAATTGGCAGGATCTGAGCTACCCGCCTCCGGCAATGCGAAGGTGCGGATAGGTAATTCGCCAGTACCAGCCTGACTTGAAATCCGCTGTGGTGCTACCAATTCGCTCCCTGACATGGTGGTTTGTTGCATCATTTTTGCTATCCAGGGAAGGTGTCAGCCGCCGGGCTTGGGTCTAAGTGCAGTGTCAGAGATGATTTTTGGCGTAATCAGAAATAAACGCTCCCGCTTCTCAACCTTGGTGGAACGTTTTTTGAAAAATATCCCAACTAGTGGCCAGTTTGATATACCCGGAACGACATTGTTTTGTCGCAAATTTGACTCGCTGTTCAATCCACCGATGAGAAGACTTTCTTTCTCACCCATCACGGCTTGCGTTCCTATCGTGCTGCGCCTGATCGTAGGTAAACCGTCGAATTTTCGGTCATCCTGAATTGCACCATCTTCTATGTCGACAATCAGATGTATGGATTCAACACCATTGGCCAGAATAATGTGGGGTGTCACTTTCAGCGTCGTTCCCACGGTGATTGGCACCACAGTGGCTACCCGTTCGCCGGTAGTACGTATATACAACGTGTCCGACAAATCCAACAGCGCACCGAGATTGTCAATCGTCAACACCGATGGTCGGGACACGATACGCGCATCGCCATCGCCCTCCAGCAGTTTGAGTCGAGCCATCAGATAGCTGCCCGCGTTCGGAATCACGGTTGTAGGATTTACGCCTTGGCCTGCCGCCACAACGCTTGTCATTGAGTCCGGCAACAAGGAAGGCTGACCAAAGCTGCCCACGACATTGCCTGCGCGCGCGCTCCAGTCAATGCCCAGCTCTGAGACGCGACTCGAATTCACATCAACAATGACCGCCTCGATTTCTACCAACTTGCTAGGAACATCCAAGATCGCAATCAACTCCTCGTAAATCACCATTCGTTGCGGCGTATCTTTGATGATGAGGGCATTAAGACGGGAATCAGCCTGGATCACCGGACGAGACGCATCCGCCGCACCCTGCTGGACCCGCGGGTTGTCGGGCATGGATCGAGAGGGGGCTGATGGCTCAGAAGACGTCGAACCCGAATCAGGCGCGGGGGTCATTGCGCGCAAAGGCGCAGCCACAGCTGCAAGTGTCGGGTTATTCAGTCCGGATCGGCTCGACTCTGGACTAACTAGATTACGGAGAATCGTTGCAACGCCCGGCGTCGTTATTTGCTGATCGCGATAAGAAATAACTCGGTCATTGACCGTCGCATATTTAAGCTTGAATACCTTAAACTGCTGATCTTGCTGCGGCAGCGGCAAGGTCGCAACCGCCCATGCCACCAGATCAACGTAGGCTGGCGGCCCGGACACCATCGCAACCCCGCGATCAGGTACCTCACCCCATCCAAATTTCGGCTCAACAACGCCTAAATCCGTGAGCGCCTTACGAAAATTCTGCAAGCTGATACCTGACGCAGCAACCGATCGCGTCGCCGTCTCGAAATTACGACTGACATACAAGGTGCCTCCAAAATAAAACCACTGAAGACCATACGACGATGACAGCTGATTCAGGAACTCGGTTGGACTTGCCGATGTCAATCGGCCCGTTACGAGGTCTTTTTTGGACAAGACAGCAATGGATGCTTGCAGCTCAAGACCAAATGTTTGCGCAAAGCTTTCAAGGACTTTGTGTAGCTCCTGTTTATCAGCAAAATAAGAAAACGTCGCCTCTTGCCAAGGTACCGGTGCCGCACTGCTCTTCAAGGGCAGCCCGCCAATCAAAAGGAGTGTCAAAGAAAATAGGCGGAAAAAATTTTTAATTATTTTCATATTATTGTCTCTACAAAACACGAAAAATTTTTCGCCAGTCCGAGAGCGAATTGACAAATCCTTCAAGGACGTCAGAAAACTCGTCCGTCGTAGCATCCGACGGAACACGCTGTTGCAATGAAATATAAGTACCGGTTGAATCCAACACAGGCACGTCAGCGTACTGATACATCCTGACCCATGAAGCAATCAGGCAATGCCGCATCATCTCCTCGGCATCAGCTACTTTCGAGGGTAATTCGACCAACCGACACTCCAGCACGAGATCGCCATGCGGAGCGGGTCGACAGTAGACTCTGTTCTGCGAGTCAATCGAAAGGACGATTGCGCCGTCAACTCGTGGCTGCAACACATGACGCGAATTCAGTTGCTGTCTATCGATAAAACCAGAGAGCCCTGAGTGGAGATGTTCAAGCTTCATATACCCTCCTCCTGACTACCGTTTTTCAAGCGCATCAGGGCGACCAAAATTTCAGCGACCGGCTCTATTAACTCTGAGGGAATGTATTGATCAATCGATGCCTGAGCCATCAGCGCATGCGCTAGTGGTATGTTTTGCATGATGGGTATTCCACATTCGCGCGCCGTCATCACCATCTGATGGGCAACCGGATCCTTGCCTTTGGCAAGAACTACCGGTAAAGGTGTCACGCCCTGCTGGTAGTACAAAGCGATCGCCAAATGCGTAGGATTCGTGACCAGCACTGAAGACTTCCGGGTCTTGACCACCATTTCACCCATCGCGATCTCTTTGGCCATGCTCTTGCGATGGCCTTTGACGTGCGGATCACCTTCCAGCTGCTTGTACTCCTGCTTGATCTCATCCATCGACATCATCAATTGCTTGCGATGCTGATATCTTTGCCAGACCAAATCGCCCAGGGACATGGCACCAAATCCAATGAATGCGTAGATCACCAAGGTCTTCAGCATGTCCGCCAGCGCCACACCCGCAGCGGCAAGGCCGCTGGCCGGAATCAGGATCAGCGGCTGAATCGCATCCCTGATAACAAAAAAAACCAGAATAGTGAGAAAAACTACTTTGATGATTGATTTGACAAACTCGATGATATTTTTCATCGAAAACATCTGCTTCAGATTCGACACCGGATTCAACTTGTCGCCCTTGGGCATCAAGGCCTTGAATGCCAGTAGCAAACCGGTCTGCATCAGCTCACCAAATAAAGCAAAGAAGATCACCAGCAAAATAAATGGGAATAATATTTTTATGGCATTCAAAAGCAGCTGATCGAATGCGATTCGGATCGCATCGTGAAAAGCCAAGCCATAAAGCTGCGATGGAAAAACCATGATTTCAACGAAGGTTTTAATCAGGCTTTCTGCGTCAGCCAACATATAACCGAGTAATGCACCCATCAAAAGCGTTTGTGTGAAATCCTTGCTTTTTGCGACCTGACCTTCCTCGCGCGCTTTGCGAATCTTGTGCTCTGTGGGTTGTTCCGTTTTTTCGCTGCTCATGAAAAATCCTTGGCGAATTTCTATAAAAACATGGCACGAATACTAGGCAATACCGTGTGCCGGAGCGCTTCGAGCTCTTTTGCAAGATATCCCAGCAGAACCGCGGTATAGACCGAGAACATGAACATCGCCAGTGCGCTTTTGATAGGCATGGCAAGAAAAAACACCTGAAGTTGCGGAACAAACCGGCTGACAAGACCCAAGCCAATTTCAGCGAGAAACATCACAAAAATCACTGGCGCACTAAACAAAACAGCCATACGCATCAGCTTGTCCATCAGGAACAACAACTCAACTGGCATTTCAGGACTAAATGTAGGCAGCATTTCGAGCACGGGCCAAATGCGATAGCTCTCGTACACAATGTCAAGAATCAAGAACATCCCACCGCTCACCAGCAGCAATGTCATGGCGGCCAAACTAAATATTTCACCGAGCGGTGATGTGTCATGACCAGTGAGTGGATTGATAGTTGCTGCGATACTGGCACCGCGCTGATTATCAACATACGCACCCATGATATCCATCGCCCAAAGTGGCAACGCGATGATGAACCCAATCAAAAATCCGATTCCGGCTTCTTTAAGCAGAAGAATCATGATCGTACTGCCGCCACGCACGACCGAAAGTGCCTCGGTACTCAGAGAAGGCACAATCATTATCGCCATACTGAAAGCAACACCAATACGCAAAATTCCCGGCAATGCTTGACGACTAAACATGGGAAGCACTGAGAACATGGCGAGAAAGCGAGGCATAGACAAAAACATCGCTGTCAGCCACGGGTAGGGATACTCGACCAGTGCATATTCCATGTCAGTGCACTATCAAGGGAAAAGTATCAAATAGCATCAGTGTGTAGTTATAGATTTCGCCACCGATCCATCGTGAGGTTAGATAAAGAGTTAAGCCCACTGCAACCAGCTTCACGCCAAATGACAGGGTTTGCTCCTGAATCTGCGTTAGCGCTTGCACCAGGCTGAATAAAATACCCACCAGCGATGCAACCACAATGGGTGGTAATGAAAGCCAGAGAACCAGCAGCATGGCTTTGATTACATTTGACGTGATGTCAGCAACTTCCATGCGCTACCTCACGTATGTTGATACAAGACCTTGGATGAGCCGCGACCATCCATCGACCATCACAAAAAGAAAAAGCTTAAGTGGCAGAGATATCGTGACTGGCGACACCATCATCATTCCCATCGCCATCAAAATATTGGATATCACGAGATCAATCACCACAAAAGGCAAAAAGAGCAGAAAACCAATCTCGAACGCCGCTGTCAATTCCGACACAACGAATGCGGGCGTCACAATCAGCAGATCCCGATCTGTTGCGTCATCTGCCAGTTCAGGGGGCCAGAGCTTTTTAGCCGTACTCAAAAAAAATCGTCGCTGCTCTGGCTTGCTGTTCAGAATCAGAAATTCTCGAATGGGTTCAGCCCCTTTTCGGGCGGCAGACATCATGGTGGTCACAGATACAGCCGCATTGGGAAAATCTGATATCGACTCTGAAATCTTGTACCCAACAGGCGCCATGACATAAGCCGTTAGCAGCAAGGCCAGCGCATAGATGGCTAGGTTTGGCGGTGCCTGCTGCACACCCAGCGCATTTCTAATCAGCGAAAGTACGATCGCTATCTTTAGAAAGGACGTGGTCGTCACCAGAATCAGTGGCACCAGTGCCAGCAAACCCAGCGCAAACGCGAGTGCTACCGGATCCAATGGCTTCATGGCCCGCTCCTTTCGCTCTGATAGCTGAACAAGCTCATTCCGCAGCCAAGGACAAATTCAGGATGGAGACAGCCATTTGGCCATCCACATCAACCAACTCACCCTCGCCGATCAATTTGCCGTTTGCCCGAATGTTGACGGCACTGCGAACGGGCCGTCCCAGTTCGAATACATAGCCGGGACTCAGTTGGCGCAGCTCACCCAGCGTCATCGAACGCTGCCCGAGGTCGAAACTGACGCGCATCTGAATGCCATCGAGTGTTTTCTCGCCATCTCCAGCGCCATCGTTATCGTCATCCTGATCGCCATCTACATCGTCGTACATGATTTCCTCCAGTTCACCCGTGATAACGATTCGGCTATCTTCAATTTCGGCAGGCAGCCCAACCTGTCGCCCAGCACGCAAAAAAATTCGGCTATCGGGTGCAATCCAACATTCGTCAAGCAGAATGAGATCTCTTTTTTCTAGCTGCCGAAACGTCGCGAACGACAAATCAGTCCAACCCACATCCAGAGACAGTCGAACCGGTAGCTCATCGAAGGTCGACATCACCCTTTTTTCGATATCAACCAGTCGAACCGCTGCAGCAAGAAATCCCAGCCCAAGCTCATCTACCCACAGCTCACCCTCGCAAACGTACTCACCGTCATCCAGCGAAAATCCAAATCCTGTGCAATGGTCTGCGACGCTGCCCGTCTCATCCAGCGAGAGCACACTAAATCGCTTACGCGTTGCGTCCTCAAAAATGCCTGCCATCTCGGCAAAAGCAGCTTCAAGCACAATCGTTCGCAGCGGTTCAGCCATGCCAGTTGCGTACTCGCAATTCAGAAACCGCGCCGCCAAAGAGGCGATCGTGCTTTCGGCTATCCTCAGCACAATCTGGGCACCGCCCCAGTCAGCCCGAATGCTCAGGCGACCCGGTACAGTCCGCACGTCCGTCTGGAGCTTTAGCGTCCAATCCGCATCAGCGGCCGTAAAGTCAATCTCGCGGCGGCTGATGCCCAAATGACGGAAATGCCCAAGCTGGTCTCTGGACAACTGCCGAAACATCACGGGTTGACTCACGCTTGCATCCCTACGTGCCAATCTTCGAAGGCGCCTGATAAATCCGATTCCACAGAATCGATTACCGCTATACGAACATCTCGCTCCAACTTTTCACCAACCGTCTTGGCCAGCCAGGGCAAGTGTTGGCGCAGCCAGTCCCTGTCGGCCTCTCCACCAACCCGAAAGACAAATTCGATACGCGCCCCCGTATCTGTGACTGACAGATGCGTGTCGGCCAGAAGCTCCCGGCTGATCTGAATCTCGGCATGTTGTTGGGTTTTGAAAGCGGGTGAAGCCGCTAGACCGGGAAGTGCCTCTGCTAGCGAGGAAAGGAGATGCATCGAATCTCTGGCCATGACCGCTGCGGTGGCCCTGGGCAAATCGACCAAAGAATCATCTTGATCTTGCCCTCCTCTGCCACGATCCGATAACAAAGCCTGCAGCCGCTCAACATCTTGGGCCGAAGCAGACGCTACATTCGACTCCTGAAAAAAAGGCATATCCCCAACGGGTAAGGACAGTGGACCGAAATCAACCGGAGAGCCGCGGCGCGTCATGTCATTCCCTATTCATCAAAAGCAAAATCATCGGACTGAACTTGTGCACCGGCATACCGACTGCCCGCCGCTTCTTCCATCTCCAGATCTTCCATCCGGAGCAACTCGGCGGCTCGCTCCTCATCCACTGTCCTGACCAACTCCATGAATTTTTCTCGCATGCGCACTGCGTCCCGATGTACCTGTCGTGAAACCTCAACTGCCTCGGCTGCCTGCGCCCTGGCCTCTTTAGCCTTCTCGATCTTTTTTTCCAATTCTGCCGACGCTTCCTGCATTAACTTCACGTCCAACGTCACTTCATCGATGTCTTTAACTAAAACAAGCCGTGAACAAAGCTCCTTGTACATCGCCTTTTCTTTCGTTTCACACGCTCGCAAATGATCTTCAAGAGCGCGCCGCGCATCATCGAGTGCCCTATCCATCTCCACAAGATGGTGCCGGGCACGTGCCACAGCCAACTCAGCTTTTTCCTCTCGGAAAATTTTTATCCTGAGCAAATCTTTGAGAACATCCACAAATTTATCTGCGCAAAAATATCAATGAATCGATAAAACGATGAAAAAATTCGAGAGTTCGTAGGGAAAAAGCCACAATTTGTTTTTATGTAACACATGGGCCTGTTGTGTTCCACAAAATTTGCAGAGAGGGAAAGAAAGATATCTGTCAAAAATTTGATTCCGCAAAGAAAAATTTTGTGTTTTTCTTTGCGGCAAGGAAAGGATGTTAAGCAATGCTTTTCTTCATCAACGCAAGGGTGTCTTCAAAACTCACGTATTCATCTGTCGGTTGCCTTAGGAATTCTCGTATGCGATCGATCCGATCAATAGCCTGATCCGCCATCGCATCTGACCCACGCTTGTACTCTCCGATCTTCACCAGCAATTCAACTTCCTGGTATTTAGCCATCAGCTCCCGAAGTCGCCCGGCCACCTTTTTATGTTCTGGCGTAATCACCATATTCATGACACGAGAGACCGAGGCAAGCACATCAATGGCCGGGTAGTGATTCGCCGAAGCAAGCTTGCGCGACAAAATGATATGGCCGTCTAAAATGGATCGGGTCTCGTCAGCGATGGGCTCCGTCATATCATCACCCTCGACCAGCACGGTATAAAGTGCGGTGATCGACCCTTTTGCCCCCATACCGACACGCTCCATCAAACGTGGCAACGTTGCAAAAACACTCGGGGGAAACCCGCGCCGGGTGGGTGGCTCTCCCGCAGCCAGACCGATTTCACGCTGTGCACGCGCAAACCGGGTGACAGAATCCATCAAAAAGAGTACCCGCTTGCCCTGATCACGAAAATACTCGGCAATCGCCGTCGCCACATAAGCCGCTTTGGAACGTTCCATTGACGACTTGTCGGAGGTTGCGCAGACGATCACCGCGCGCCGGCGGCCCTCTACTCCAAGCTCATGCTCCAAAAATTCACGCACCTCACGCCCTCGTTCGCCGATCAGCGCAACCACGGTTACATCAACGTCCGCCCCCTTGACCAGCATAGCCATCAAGGTCGATTTACCACCACCCGCTGCCGCAAACACACCAAGCCGCTGCCCCTCGCCACAGGTCAACAAGCCATCCAAGGCACGCACACCCAACGACAACGGGTGTTGAATAATTCGCCGTTTGAGCGGATCTGGCGCACCCGTCAGTACAGGATAGAAACGGGTCACCGGTAAAGGCCCATGGGTCGCCGTATCAATAGGATCACCCATACCATCCAGAACTCGACCCAGCAAAGCATTCCCAACCGGCACCATGTGAACCTGTCCGCTTGGAATGACCTCAGTCTCGCCAGAAATACCCTGCATATCGCCCATAGGCATCAACAACGCAGATCCTTGCGAAAACCCAACCACCTCTGCCTTCATTGATCTATCGTCGCCGGGATTATGTAACTCACAGATTTCACCGATTTTCACCGAGGGAACCACCGCCCGAATGATCGTGCCGGTTACCTGTACGACCCTGCCCCGGACTCGAACCACATGTGCCTGAGCCAATGCAGTCTGTAGCATGTCGGTAATGTAATTAAAATGATGAGTACTCATGCGTCAATTCCATCCACAGAGACTGGCCATAGCGGCTTTCTATGTTTTAATAAATGCGCCGAAGACTCAAGCCCGGTCGTAAAATAATCAGCTAAATTATTGATAATCAGCGTTTGAGTTTCGAGCAATCTCGTCAAACCCAAGGTATTCGCTTTAAAAAAATCGTGGATAGAATTTTTATTTTCATTACTCAATTTATCGAAAAATGGGCGTGTAGCCAGAACAGGAAAAATCTCTACGTTTCCATCTCGTCTAATCAAAGCAGAAGTCACACCCGTTGAATTGATAAACACTAATTCTTCCGAAGCTCCCTCAATCTCCAAGTCCGGATCAAACTGGTCTGGCGGGAAGGAACTTTCAATTTCTAATCGATCAGTACCCTCTCCGGGGTCAATTACGTAAATGGCACGATCAAAGATCAGAACGGGCGAGCCTGAAAGGCTGATTAGTTCAGGGTTATGTTCAAGTGCTTTTTGAAAAAATGGATGCTGAATTAACTGAGAAAACAACTCACCTGAAAATCTGCAAACATAATCATTCAACGTCAGATAAGTCCTGGATGCCTCATCAAGTTGCGAGCTGGACGAATCTTGAGGATTAGGGAAAACATAAAATGCCGATGGGAGTCCGAGACCTGCTAAATCACCATTTTTATCGGAAAAACTCCAAGCATCGAGGATCGTTTGAAACTCAGATTTAATTTTTATGAAGATTAAAAGTGCTGAAGAAATAGACTCCGCAAATTCGATCCTGATCTTCAGTTCTTTTGATTGCTTACTTGCGAGAAAAGCCAAACGACCGCGCGGATACCAGTCGAGAAATGAAGGCTCGGACATGCCGGGTAGCATCGGGGAAAAGATGATTTACTTATCAGGATTTGCTGAATTTTCCGAAGCCTTCGTGGCGGTAACTGGATCAGTTTTAAAGTCAACTTTTTCAGGTGCCTTTGTCGACATTTCTGGGTAAGTTTGCAATTCGACTTTTCCCGATACCTGCTTGGCTATCTCCGGGTCAACTTTGATATCATCTTTAGTAAATTTCTCGATTTTTAAGATATAAATCTTTCTTAAAAGATCAATCAAATCCGCTTTATTTTTTTCCTCATTTTCAGTCTTTTTAAGTTCGAGCGTTTTTCCAGATTCAATAGCGCGATCAATCATGCTTTCCAACTGAGAAGCCGCTCTTGAGGTATTGGCAACCAGTCCAAGAAGTTCGGTACGATAACCATCAACAGCGTCTCTAATCTTGGAAAATGCGCTAGCAATTGTGGTTAACTCCGGGCGCATAATGCCATACGACTCAAAACTGGTGTAGGTCGTAGACGATGAGCCGGTCTGCTTCGAAGAAGAAACCGACCCCGGATAATCTGAGTCCAGAGGAGTTAATTGTCCACCAAGCGTATTATTCAATTGCGCCTGCGTCAGCCATTGAAATTGCGATGAAGTCAAATTTCCGTTTGAATCTTTTACCTCCGTCAGCAACGGATAAAGAATCTTTGCCTCAACATTCGCACCCAGACCCAGCAGGCTATCCAAAATAGCCTGACCTTCGGTAATACTGTTGCCGAGTCTGGCGCCATCATTGAGAAATAAATTGGAAAGATCCTCCGTCGTACGGGCGGAATTCTTTAATTTATCAACGGTTACTGGGTTAAAAGGTCCCGATGTCGACGCTTTTACACGACCCAAAAGATCAGAGACGGAGAGAATCTTTTGAATCAAACCGTCACCGTTGGAAAGCTGGTTGCTTAATGACGATCGAATGTTGTCAGCAAGCAAAAATTGAACGGATGACACAATGTCCGCTGCTTCATCCGCACTGGCGATAAAGCCAGGGCTTAGTCTTGCCACAGATGTATCTATAGAAGAATTGGTCATCATAATATCCAGCGAGAAATTGTTAAATTAGGCTACGAAATTTTTTACGCGGCGTCTTTGCCGATGTATCTTCAAATGCCTGATCAATAATCGTCTGAGCCTCTGCCTTGATTTCATTCATTTTTTGCTCAATCTGTCGATCCAGATCGCGAAGTGCGTCCGGCCCGCCGTTGAGCTTCACATACGCAATCAAATCATCAGGCGATAGTTTTTGGTCCATGAAATAGGCATCGGCTCTTTCCAAAGCCTTATTAGCTTCATCAACCGCCTTTTTCGCTTCCGACATTACTTTTACTAGATGACTCTGCAGCTCTTCGTCATTCATCAGAACTCCCCTACCAATACAAAAAAATTAATGATGGAACGAACTATTACAAAGCGGCATATAAGACTCAGCTCTGACCCGAGTACTGCAACCAAAGGGACGGAAGAAAAAAAGATTCGCAGAGCAGCCTTTAATTTCAATTTCGGTAACGTCTAATCATTCTTTGTTCCATGAAACACCAAAAAAAGTGGGAACCGTGCCTCATGTTTTGCTACTGACAAAAGGTAAACTAGAAAAAATCACGCCAACAGAGCATCGCCAGATCATGATTAACCAATCAAACACCAACAGAATCAGCGTCCCTGGCCCCGGCCAAGGGGTGCAGCCGCAAGGCGACCGAGGACGCACCGGAAATTGGCGTGGAGAAACGATTACGCAGCGCGCACCCGCTAGTGATGTTGATGACAAACTGCAGACCGAGCGGCTGGCAAGATCCGTTGGCATTACCGCACCCACCGTTAGCAAACAGCTCAGCCAACTAACAATTGCCCTAGAACAAAAATCAACCAGTTTTTCCACCAGCGCTATCGGCGACTATACGGACGCCGTTGGCAGCAATGCCCGTACCAGCAAACTCGCAAAATCCTATCTAAGCCATTTTTTAGGTGATGGACCAAAGCCGCAACTTGGTAATGGCACTGGCGAGCTGATGCGGGATTATCTTGCCCTTCAAAAACTAGCCGCCGCGCTGCGCGGCAATGACAGTGATTTTGTCGCGCTGCTGACGCCGATGAAGGACCGGATCGCCAATTTCGACGAGCTCGCCAAGAAGCTTCAAGAAGTTGGCGAAGACAGCGAAAAAATGGGAGAGGTCCTCGCTGAAGTCGGAGGCATGCCTGAAAACAACGAGGGTTTGTATCAACTGATGAAAACCCTGCGCTTCAAGCCCGATCAGCTGAAACAAAAACTGCGCGATGCACAAAATCTTCCCGAACTGAGCAGGC
>JAIXYM010000155.1 GCA_027490255.1 Oxalobacteraceae bacterium
GGTAGCTATGATGCCACGATGGCTGATCCTGCAGCGCTGAACGAAGCGAGACTCACTGCACTGCGCGCGGAAAAATACGACATTCAGTTCACAACAAATAATCAGTATCAGATTACCTGGAAAAATCCGACTAACGGTCTGGTTACGGTCTTGGCAGAGCGCAGCTACGACCCCATGGCAGGTATCGAATATCGTGGACTCAAACTCACATTGAATGGCCCGCCGTCTGCCGGTGATAAATTTATTATCGATGGCAATCAGGACGGCAAAGGTAACAACCAGAACATGCTCGACATTATCGCGCTGGAAAGAAAGGCGGTGATAGGCGGCGTTGAAGGCAAAACGATTTCTCAGGCTTACATAGAAGAAGTAGGGAAGGTCGGTAACTTCTCCAGTCAGGCAACAATTGCGCAGAAGGCGCTTCAGGTCGTCAATGATCAGGCTATTGAGGCTCGCGACAAAGTGTCTGGTGTCACGCTCGATGGCGAAGCTGCCGACCTGATTCGGTTTCAGCAAGCGTATCAGGCGGCTGCAAAAACGATTCAGGTCGCTGGAACGCTGTTCGATTCGATTCTCCAGGCCAGCCGCTAACAAGGAGTTCTAAGTAATGCAAATGTCGACCAATCTGAAGTTTGATCGTGCCATCGCGCAGATGGGTATTACGCAGGACAGGCTTGCGAAAACCCAGATGCAACTGACGACGACAAAAAAAATCAACCAGGCTAGTGATGCGCCGGATCAGTCAGCGCAGATCACCCGATTGAAATCAGCGATCACCAGGCAGGAAAACTACGTCAGCACCATCAATCAAATCAAAGACAAGATGTCGCAGCAGGAGACAGCGGTCGATAACGCCAGCACAGTGCTGATTCGGCTGAAAGAACTGACTGTACAGGCCGGAAATGACACCTATGGCGCCAATGACCGTAAATCGATTGACATAGAAATACGTCAGCTGCGTGATCAGCTACTTTCCCTGGCCAATACCCAAGATATCGATGGCAATTACATCTTCTCTGGCACGCGGGTTGGTAAGGCAGCATTTGACACCGATGAAAATGGCAAGCTGGTTTACACGGGCGATCAGACTGTCAGCGTCGCAGGGATTGCAGATCAATCTTCGGTCGATACCAATCGCGCTGGCACACGTCCTTTCGACAAAATGATACGTATGGGTAATGACGGTAAACCGGTTGCCGTGGGATTTTTTCAGGTGATCGACGATTTGTCGGCCGCACTGCAATCGAATAACGGCGTCAATATCCGCCGCGCAGTAGGTGAAGTCGAAACCTTGCAGCAGGGTTTGTCGGACAGCCTGGCCAGTATTGGAGCATCAGTCAACAAGCTCGACAACCAGATTGATCTGGCAGAGGAAAACATGCTGCGTATGAAAAGTACGCTATCGCAGTCCGAGGATACGGACTACGCTGAGGCAATTACCAAAATGAACAAGGACATGCTGGCGCTCGAAGCAGCCCAAAGCAGCTTTGCGAAGATTTCGCAGCTGAATTTGTTTGATTACATACGTTGAGCATAAGCTGCTTGACTAAAGAAAATGCTTCATCGGCCGATATCCAATCACCGGCAGTGTTAGTCGTAGGTGATTTCGTGAATAAAAGGATCTCAAAGTGGCACTAACGACTGGATCAGTTTCTAATTCAGCATCATCGACTAGCGCAGCATCGAAGGCAACAAAGAGTGCTGCGACCAGTCTCATTACCAAGCTGGGTACCGGCTCTGGCGTCGACATGGGTTCGCTCGCCCAAAATCTGGTGGATGCAGAAAAGGCACCACGTGTAGACAGCATCAACCGAAATATTTCCAAAAGTGAGTCCAGAATATCTGGTTACTCAGCGATGCTGGCATCGCTGAATATGGTCAAAACAGCATTTGAATCACTGCAGTCACCCTCCAAGGTCGACTTGGTGACCGCAACCAGCAGCTTGCAATCGGCTGTTACGGTGACGTCTACCACTGGCGCCTCACCCGGTGTTCATGAGATCGAAGTAAAGTCTCGGGCGCAACCGCAGCGTAGCTTGTCGCCGAGATTTGCGTCTGAAACCGTTTCCCTGAATAGCGGCAATCGCTTCATTTTGCGTCTGAATATGGACGGCAAGTCACAAGGTATCGAAATTCCGGACGGGAAAACCACGCCCAAGGGAATTGTTCAGGCGATTAAAGATGCCAATATTGGCTTGAACGCTCAACTGGTCAATACCGGCGATGGAAGCGCTTCCCCTTACCAAATTGTTGTAACCGGTCCCACGGGCGCGAAGAACAGTTTTAGCTTTACGACCGACGATGGTACGGGAGTCAGTGAACGGCAGACTATTAGTTTTCGTGGTGCCATGAATACGGGATCCTTGGCGATCGCAGGGGTCACTGTGAACGTTACTCAAGGTGACACGAAAGAGGCAGTGGCCGCCAAAGTAAAGGCCGCGCTTGATGCTGATGCGCTCAAAGCGGGAGGCAGCGGCCGGATTTTCACAAATAACAACGATGGAACCCTCACCATAACTTATGCGGCTACCGAGGGAAATGTGCCGACCGAGGTCTATACCGACGCGTCGAATTCAATCACCGGGGTGGCCACAACCAGGTCGTTTGTTGCAGGTGCTGAGCTAACAACAGGCGCCACCAAGAAGCAAAAATGGACGTTTGGTAATGCCACTGAAGCCGGGACTGTCACGATTAATCCCGGTGGGTCACTCGCTTTTTCACCCGTAACTATCCCTATTGCTGCCGCGGCTAATTCTACTGATATTACGCAAAATATTAAAGATGCGCTAAATGCTGCTGCACCCGGACGTTTTTCAATAGGGTCTGATGGCAGTTTGCAAGCGGATTACACAGAGGCAGATGGTGATGCAAGCCTAGTATTTTCGATAACGCCAGATGACCCGACCAAAATCTCAGCTGACGTGATAGCCGATCCTGTTGAAACAGTGTCGCAAGCTTATGTAGCCAGAACCTCAGCGACCACACTCAATTTTTCAAATCGCCTTCAATCTGCAGGTGATGCCGAGTTAGTGATTGATGGAGTAACTATTTTTCGCTCTGAAAATGTGGTGAGTGATGCCGTCTCAGGCTTGAAAATTGATTTGCTGAATGTAACCCAGGCAAACGCGCCTGCGGTCATTACATTAAGTCGGGATACCGCAGCCTTGAAGGAAAAAGTTGCTGCTCTGGTCAAATCATACAATGATGCAATGTCTGATTTTGCTATTCTTTCAGGCCCTAAAAACAAAGACGATCCTGAGGATGTCTATAGCGGTTCTTTGGCCAATGACTCCACGATCAGGTTAGTAAAAACCCAGTTGCGTGGACTGTTTCTTGAGGACTCACGCTCCCCAGGCAAAAGTTATCGAGCCTTGCGTGACTTGGGTGTGTCAGTAGATAAAACAGGTGTTTTACAATTTGATCAAAGTAAGTTCTCCGAAGCGACTTCAAAAAATTTTGAAGATGTGGTCACTTTTCTTACTAACAATACTGAGACCAAAAGCTCTTTCACAAGCGCTGCCCAGGGTCTGGCTGGCGATGCGGTGAAGCGCATCACAGAGATCAGTCGGCCAACCGGGTATATTCAATCGCAGGCGTTCAGTGCCCAAAAGGATGTTGATCGTTACAAACTAGATCTCGAAAAGCTGGATGAGCGGATGAAAAAACTGCTCGAGCGCTATACGAAGACCTTTTCGATCCTCGACGGCTTCGTCGGCCAGGCCAATAGCACGATGGCGCGTCTGAAATCCTCATTTGATGCGATGAACGGCAGTAAAAATTAATTCATTAGGAATGAAGTAGTTTTGGCTGCCACGCATTTCATGCCTGTCTCCCTAGGCATGAAATGAAGTTGATAAGCGGGTTTATTTACATGCCCGGTCAGAATGGCTTGTGATTCTGAATAGCCGCTGAGTCCAGAGGGTTAACCGAGAAATCGGCGCCTCGGATGATGCGCTGCCCTAGTTTGTTATGTCCGGCTTTTTTTGATTTTCTTACCACGATGACCGAATTTCGAAACTCTACAGATTCAATCCATCCATCGGTGATAAATTCCGGAATATTTTGCAAGAAAAAAGTTGATAAATGTGTTTGAATCGTGGAGCTTTCATGCCACCACTCAAAGCTGACGACATCGACAAGTTTCTTGAAAAAAGCAATCGCAGATCTTTCATTGGTAATTCCACCGCCAAAAGCCTGATGGTAAAGCGTATGAGTATCTTCGATGACGTAAATGCCTCCTGGTTGCAAGGCAGGGAAGTAAATCAAAAATGAGTTGATGATGTCTAAAGATACGTGCGATCCATCATCAATAATGATGGAAAAATCATTGCTGTGTTGAAGGATTTCACTGGCTGCTGCTTCAGTATTCGCGTTTCCCACCACGACTGCGATTCGCTCATCTTCGTAACTTAAATTCCTGCAGCGCTCGTTGATATCGCAGCCCACAAATTTTTTGCCTTTTGTGAAATACTCGGCATAAGTTTCCAGCGACCCTCCGTTCTGTACGCCGATTTCCAGCATCGTGATCGGATTTTTTTTCAGGGGTGTAAACAGCTCGTCGTAGAACTCAAGATACGACTCCCATTTATCACTGGCTTTCCCCTGTTTTTTGTCGTGAATAGCGGCAAATGTATTTTTTTTACTGATCATGTCATTCTCCGATGTGCTTTATCGTGCACAGTTATCTTCAGTCGCGCTCCGAACGATCGCTGCTGGCATCAGCGCGTATGGTGTCTGTAGCTCAATATAGCTTTTAATAGGACGGTTTTTCGTTTTACATCACGGGTGGGTAGTATGAAATTCCTTTACGTATTCGCCAATACATGTCCAGATATGCCGGATCCAGAGTTTCACGGTACTTTGATTTCATCAAATCACAGGTCTGAAGCATATTCCTTGTTTTTGAATCATCGCTGAATATTCGAGAAAAAATAGGGCGGCTGCTGCTCTGATCTGCGAAAAGCACTTTGTAATTACCGGCGGCCATAATAAGACTGGTAAATCGTTCCTGGATGAAGGTTTTCATTGGGTACTGATTTATGTTGGAACCATAGCTTGTGGTTTTTGTAAACTCCGGATGCTGTTCTGCATTGGTTTCCACATAAGCAAAGAATTTTTCCGCCAAATCGTACCAGGTCATCCAGAACTCTTTTTTTGCGATCACATAGTTTGAGAAAGCTGAATTGGCAGAGTCAGTCACAATATTTCTTAGATCTGTGGTGAAGCCGTGATCTGCTAAAAAACCTTGCGTCAGGGCGGTGAGGCCGGGGTGCCAAACTTCACCTTGCTCCCAAGGATTAATAAAGTAGGCAAGTTGATCCCAGGCGGTGCTGAACACAGCAATGTCCATAGAATCATAATTCGCCTCGATTGCTTGCAAAATTGCGGTGGAGTCAATGCCAGTTTTTTCAAGGAATTTCGGTGACAAAAATCCATACCAGGCATTTTCTTCTAAGGGATTATTTCTAAGAAAATTCAGTATTACCCAAAACTCGAACCAGTCACGATGCGCGCTATTGGTATTGTCGATCGGAATAAAGCCGGGCTGGATTTTGGCTCGTGATTCTGAGTCATAAAAAATCTGGTGGACGTAAATCTTTTTCATGTTGCGTATGGCCGCTATGAAGATTTTTTTGACGTTGTCGGCTGATGTTGCGTCTGATTGACGGCCAATAAAATGGCGTCGCCGAAATTTTTGGTAAATGTTTCTTTATCAAAAAGTAGGCTGCTTGCTCTGGCCGCCAGCATCTTTGTTTTGATTTTTTTTACCATTGATTGGTTATTGCCGAGTTCAATCGCCCGTGCTTCATAAGAGGCGATGTCGTCAACGATAAGTTCGGTGAGACCCATTGATTTCATTACATGAGCGGACAATCTTGACATGATGGTTCGGCCGGGCTTAGTCAGGATCGGCAAATTCGCGATCACGGCATCGCGGGCTGTGGCGCCATTTCCATAAGGCGACGTGTCCAGAAATAAATCTGCAAGCGCCAGTTGTGACCGGTATTGTGCCGGATGGACTCTTTGGCTGAAATGTAATCTGCCTGGATCGATACCATGTGCACTCGCATAAGATTCCAGATTTCGGCGAGTTGTCGGGTTTTCATCCACCAGCCAAAGCACGCTGTCTGGTACTGCTCGCAGAATATTCATCCAGGCGCCAAACATCTCGGGGGTGATTTTGTATGAATTCAGAAGCGCGCAATAGATCATGCCTTGCTCCGGCAGATTAAATTGAGCACGTGTGACACCCGGCAGCAATTCTGTTGCAGGGTCGACGACCAGATAGGTGCCCGCCAGATACAGAGGTTCTTCAGTGAAGCCCTTTTGCTTTTTCTTTGGGAAGAGATCCTTGGTCGTCAGGATGTAGTCTACGGAGGGCATGCCACAGCTGGCAAGAAAGCCGATATAGGCCATCTGCAAGGGGGCTGCGCGTGCTGCAACTATTGCCGGACGCGCGCCTGCAGTGAGTCCGGCCAGATCAACCAGAACATCGATTTCCATTTCCTGTATGTGCTTGATCGCCCTTTCGTCATCGAGATCCTGAAGTGGAACATGCTGATCGGCCACGCTGATCAAGCGCTTGCGCATTTCAAAAACCGAGTCTGATGCGGTGGTGATGTCCAGCAGGTAAATCTCGAATTGCGTTCTGTCCAGGCCTTCGATCAGTGGGGCGAAAAAAATACTGGTGGCATGTAGCCTGAAATCTGCAGAGAGGAAGCCAACTCGGATTTTGGTATGGCCTCTATAAAATTGGCCACGTTTTATCGAGCTTGGTGAAATCTTGTCGAGCTGTTTACTTTTCAGGAAGCGGTTAACTGAAGCTAGATTTTCTGTCGGATCATCAGTTAATGCCAATGACATCAGGGGTCCGATGTGCTCCTTCTGAAATTCAATATCAGCACAGATTTCTGTGGAGATGACTGGCCAACGGCATAGTTTCTGCCTTTGTTGCAAAAGGGTTGTTACGACGGCATCTTGCTTGTTATCTAATTTTAGGCTGCGCACTAATGCGAGTTCAGCGTCCTCTGGTCGATGCGTTTGGTCCATCAATCTTGCAATATTATTAAGCAGATCGATTTGAAGGGCTTCAGAGGGAATGGCGGATTGCCAGATAGCTATTGCCTGATCCAGTTTGCCTTGTGATTCCAGGGATTTTCCGAGCGCCAGTAAGGCCTCTACGAATTGCGGCTTTTGTTCCAGGGCGGCGCGAAACGAGCTCTCTGCTTTGGGATAGTTTCCCTCCTTCTGCAGCAGCCGGCCAAATTCATACCATATAAGAAACGACAATTCGATATTGGCGTTGACTTTCAACCATTCCCGAAACAGCTCAATAGCTTGAGATACGGCACCGCAGCTTTCGAGCTTCCTGCCTGCTTCCAATATCGAATTGATATCCATGGATGTTGGAGAGGCATTAGTCGGCATAAACGCTCAGTCTTCTTAAAAATAGGTTTGCTATGAAAACGCTATCGGTTCAACTATCCGTTTTTTGATCGTTGAATTCAATACTTTTATCTAAAACCTGCTGCATTGCAAAATATATACGTATTTTTCAACGTATGCGCCCCCAGTAGTAATCAATCGAATATTTTTTTCGAGCGGCATCAAAAAAATACTAATAAAGACAAGTTTTGGTGCTTGCTTCGGCCTTCATTCAACGAAAATTGTATTTCCGCTAATTAAATCGACTATGACCAAGCGCCGTGCGCAGCACTGCCGGATTTCTTTTGGTTGCTGACTAAAGGTTTTAAAAGATCTGTCGAACAAGGATCCGAACGAGGAATTTTTGCCGTATCGACCGTTGTATTAAAAAAACGATAATTAATTTTCAAGTTGTCTGGCTAACTAACGCAGAGACTTGTTTTTTAGAAAATTATTTTAATAGATTCATAGACACATTTTGTTGTCTTGAAGATTAAGAGGTTCATATGTCCTCCATTTTTACCAACATGTCGGCCGCTTCGGTTGCAGATTTGACCACGGCCCAAATGAGTCGCTTAAGGTCTTCAGATCTGGCCGGTCTCAAGACTAGCCAGGTGGCTGCGCTTAAGACTGAGCAAATCAGGGCGATCAAGGGGGACAGTTTTGTAATAAGTACTCAGGCAATGGCCCTGTTTAACTCAGACCAGCTGGGTGCCATTTCGTCCGATGCAATCAAAAAGCTTACTAACAGCCAGATATCTGCTATCACCACCACAGCGATTACCGGGATGCGGCAGGGGCAACTTGCTGTCATGTCCTATACGCAGATTAATAATTTTGGTACCAGTCAGGTAGCTGCACTTGACACCACGGCTAGCTATATTTCCACAGCCCAGATTGCCAGCCTTTCTACCAATGTCATATCGTCGATAACGACGGATGGTTTGCTTGCACTCAGTAGCGCCCAGATGATCCGGCTATCAACGACACAGATAGCGAAGCTGACTACCGCGCAGGTGGGTGCACTGACTTCTGACGAAATCGCGACTTTAACGACCAGCCAGATTGCAGCGCTGGAAACTGAAGATTTGAATCAGTTCACCTCGGATGAAATAGCGGCATTAGCAACTCATCAGGTTCGAGCTTTGGGTAGCTCGCAACTGAATAATCTGGATGCATCGCTGATCAGCGCTTTTACTACTGATCAGCTCGGGAAATTGACTACGGCCCAGATCAACAATCTCACCACAGAGGCTTTGAATTTGCTGCAATCAGATCAGATCCGTTCTCTTTCTTCGGTCCAGATCGCAGCCTTGAAAACAACCCAGCTGAATGCGCTGAATTCTGACTTGTTGAGTTCGCTAAAGACAGAGCAAGTGAATAAACTGACGACGGCACAGGTGGCTAACTTGAGCTCGGATCAGCTGAATTTTTTGAGTTCTGACCAAATTAGTGCGTTAACGACCGCGCAGGTTTCTTCACTCAAAACATCGCAGCTTGAGGCGCTCGACAGCACATTGTTTACCGAGTTCACAACATTGCAGTTATCCAGGCTAAGCTCGAGTCAGATGAATAGTCTGAATTCCGATCAGCTAGCCGCTTTGAGTTCGGTTCAGGCGGGTGGTCTCACTTCAGCGCAACTTGGAAGCTTAAATGTTGGTAAGCTCAGCTTGATTGCAACAGATGCGATCGCTGTTCTCAGTACAGCTCAGCTTCGCGGTTTAACGACAGCGCAGATTGTTGGTCTTAGCTCAGCTCAAGCAGCTGCGTTAAGTTCAGTTCAGATCAGCGCACTGAGCACCTCGCAGATTGCGAGCCTTGAATCAGAAGATCTGAATCAATTTTCATCTGACGAGATACAAGCATTAACTAATTCGCAGTTGGCTGCTCTGACAAGCTCGCAACTCAATAACCTTGCAACAGAGTTACTTACTTCATTCACAACCGCTCAAGTGGTACGGCTAAGTACTGCGCAAATTTCAAATCTCATAACTGGGCAGCTCAATGAGATGAGCTCCGATCAGCTCGCTGCTATGACGACCGCCCAGGTTGCGGCACTTAGGAACACGCAGTTGGCGTCGCTGGCTACTGAAATGCTGAGCAAGTTGACCAGCTTGCAGCTTTCGAAGATGAGCAGCAGCCAGCTAAATAGTCTAACGTCCGATCAGCTGAGTGCCATAACAACCGATCAGGTTGCTGGTTTGACCTCTGCTCAGATTGGTAGGCTGACCGCAGCCAACCTGGCATTCCTTTCATCCGACGCGATTGAAAAGCTGACCACGACACAGTTGCAGGGTCTTACGACTGAGCAGATCGTTGGGTTGACCACAGATCAAGCGCAGGCATTGACTAGCGTGCAGATAGCTCTCTTGAGCACCGCGCAAATCGCCGCGCTGGAGAGTGATGATTTGAATCAGTTCAGTTCTGATGAAATTCAGGCGATGAGTGCTGCCCAGATCTCGGCATTAAAAACTGCCCAGCTGAACAAGCTTGCGACTGAGTTGCTCGGTGCCCTCAGCACGGCTCAGGTGATTCGCCTCAGCACAAGTCAGATTTCTAATTTGTCGTCCGACCAGCTCAACGCACTTGCCTCGGATCAAGTGGTTGCTCTGACAACGGCGCAAATCAGTGCATTGAAGACATCTCAGCTTGCCGCTCTGGATACGTCGTTGCTGAGTGCACTGACCACGCTACAAGTTTCTAGACTAAGTACAAGTCAGCTCAACAACCTGACCACAGACCAACTTAGTGCATTAACTTCGGTTCAGATTGTAGGCTTGACTTCAGCCCAGTTGAGTAAGCTCACCGTTGCCAATATGGCGACTATTTCAACAGATGCAGTGTCAGCCTTATCTGCGGCTCAGTTGGCAGGCCTGACGACGGATCAGATCGTTGGTTTGACGACGGAGCAGGCAGAGGCACTGACTTCGGCGCAAATTTCTAAGCTGACCACGGCACAGATCGCTACGATGCAATCTGATGATCTGAACAAGTTCAGCTCGGACGAGATTCAGGCGCTGTCAACACTGCAGGTATCAGTATTGACAAATACGCAGCTCGATAATCTCGCAACAGAGCTGCTGAGCTCTCTCACGACTGCGCAGGTGGTGCGTTTGTCTACGGCGCAAATCAATAATTTGTCATCGACCCAGCTAAATTTCCTGACATCAGATCAAATTGCGGCGTTCACTACCCAGCAAGTGAGTGCTTTGACTAACGCTCATTTGTCTAATCTTGGTAGCGATTTGTTTGCTGCAATGACGTCAGCTCAGGTTAACAAACTTACGAGTGCACAACTCAACAGCTTGAGTGCTTCGCGTATTGGTGATTTGTTGTCTGCGCAAGTGGCTGGTTTGTCATCAGCGCAAGTCTCAACATTGGGAGTGGCTAAGGTTGCGGCACTGTCCAGTGATGTGATCGCAGCTTTGAATAGCTCACAAATTCGTTGGCTCACTACGGATCACATCAATGGTCTTACCTCAGATCAAATTATTGCTTTAACGTCGAGCCAAGTCTCGAATCTCAGTACAGCACAGCTTGGCGCACTGGGCTCTGACGATCTGAACTTATTCGCTTCAGACGAAATAACTCAGCTCACTACAGCACAAATAGCCGCACTTAAGACCAGTCAAATCTCGACTCTGAGCACAGAACTACTGGCTGCAATGACTAGCGCGCAGATTTCAAGGCTAACGAGTGACCAGTTGAACAATTTTGGATCAGACCAGTTAGCCGCATTGACGACCGATCAGGTGGCAGGTTTATCGTCTGCGCAAATCAGAAATATGACGGCATCTAAGGTGGCTCTTTTGTCATCTGATTTCATCGCTAATTTGTCGAGCGCGCAACTGGCTGGAATTACTGCTGCTCAGATCGCTGCTCTGACCACAGATCAGGCATCGGCGCTTACTTCGGTTCAGATTGAAAAGCTCTCGACTGCACAGGTTGCCGCAATTGAATCAGATGATTTAAATCAGTTCAGTTCTGACGAAATCAATGCTTTGGGCACCGCGCAGGTCGCCGCACTGAAAACTGCCCAGCTCGCCGCTTTGGATACGGCCTTGCTGTCCTCCATGAGCACAGCCCAAATCAGCCGTCTGACGACTGACCAACTTAACAACTTGACGACCGCACAACTCGATGTGTTGACAACTGTTCAGGTCGGTGGTTTGAGCTCTGCGCAGATTGCAGCTCTTACAGTCAGCAAACTTCAAGCTCTGTCCACTGATTTTGTGTCGAAGTTGAGCACAGAACAATTGCGTGGTTTGACGACAGCACAGGTTGTCGGACTGAAGTCGGATCAGGTAGCCGCGCTTGGTTCAGATCAGCTGACGAAGCTTTCGACGGCACAGATCGCAGCATTCGAGACCGAAGATCTCAACGCGCTGACGTCTGATGAGCTTGCTGCTCTCGGCACCGCTCAGGTAGCGGCACTGACAACGGTACAGTTTCCAAAACTTGACACTGCCTTGTTGTCGGCAATGACAACATCGCAGGTTTCAAGGCTTACCAGCAGTCAGATTAATAGCATGACCAGCGCGCAGCTCGAATCTCTGACGACTGACCAAGTGGCTGGTTTGACATCAGCCCAGCTGGCTTCAGTTACGGTGGCGAAGCTGGCCTCACTGTCGTCTGATTTTATTGCGAATCTATCGACACTTCAGCTGCGAGGCCTGACCACGGCTCAGGTGGCTGGACTGACATCGGATCAGATCGGGGCACTTGGATCTGACCAGCTAGTCAAGCTTTCCACTGCTCAGGTTGCTGCCCTCGAGACAGAAGATTTGAACGCGCTGTCATCGGATGAGATTGCTGCATTGGGTACGGCTCAGATAGTCGCGTTGAAGACAAGCCAGTTGGCTGCGCTTGATACCGGACTACTTGGTGGATTGACGACAAGCCAGATATCCAAACTCACCAGCAGTCAGCTTAACAACTTAACATCGGATCAGTTAGGCGCTCTGACAACCGACCAGATTGCTGGATTGACGTCGAGCCAGGTGGGTAGCTTGACGGTAGCAAAACTGAACTCTCTGCTCACTGATGCAATCGAGAAGCTTTCTACAACGCAGTTGCGTGGCCTAACAAACGCGCAGATCGCTGGTTTGACCAGTGACCAAGTCGCTGCATTGAGCTCGGATCAGCTCGTCAAGCTGACAACGGCGCAGATCGCATCTTTCGAGACGGAGGATCTCAACCAGATAGGTACCGACGAGATCAGCCAGCTGGGTACGGCACAAATCCGCGCACTGACGACTACCCAGCTCGGTAGCCTAGATTCGACCTTGTTCGAAAAACTCAGTACAGCGCAGTTAAGCAAGCTGAGCGAGACACAGCTCGCCTCTCTGACTTCTGCGCAAGGCGGAATCCTGAGCTCAGATCAGTTAGCAGGCTTTGATGCGACTCAGGTTGCGCAACTGAGCACCGACTTCCTGCAGGGTATTACGACGGGTGTCGTTGACAATCTCAGTTCGGTGCAAGTGGCAGCGTTGACGACAACGCAGATTCTAAGTCTGACCTCCGATCAGATTGACGCGCTGCAAGCTGCCAGCTTGATTCAATATTTGAATTACTGACAGGCTTAACAGACCTCGGCGTCGATACGTCGACTGACGCAATTCGCTCATCTAGTGGGTGGTGGCCCAACCGGCCACCACCTCGTGGGTATGCCTAGTCCCTTGCTGACCCACTTGGCTCAAGCGAGCCAGCCGCCTTCCACTGGCATCTATTGAGGCGCAGCGGTCTCATTCCGGATAGGAGGACGACCCTAAGAAAAGTTGCTGCAAGAATAAAAAAGACAACTTGTTGGGGCTTTACTGTTCTTCATCGTCCGGGCGGCTAAAGTTTGCCGCCCCCAGACCGAATCATCGAATAAGCATGAAGGTTTTCTGATCAGGCTCGGGATAACCGGCCACTCGCATGACTTGTAGGTGTTGAATTCCAAAAGGGGTGTTTTGTATGGGCGATCTTCTGAAATCAGTCACAACTGCGATGCAAGCTGGCGTGCGGGAGGATATGCAGGCAGCGAAAAGTATCCCTGCCAATCAAGTGCCTCTCAGGCCCTCGATGCCAGCCAAGACCGAACAAGCTGCCAAACCTAAGTTTAATCCCGAGCAGCAACGTGAAGCGATGCAGGAAATGATCGAGCGTCTGAATCAGATGGTGAAAGATACTCGGCGTGATCTGCATTTCTCGTTGGATGAGCGTATTAACAAGTTCATTATTGTTGTTAAAAATACAAATTCAGGCGAGGTCGTTCGTCAGATCCCGAGCGAAGCGGCCGTAAAAATGGCGCACAGCATTGAGGATATGAAGGGAATTATCTTCAATGAAGAGCTTTAAGTGTGGTTTAGCTATTAAGTTTTAAGAATCGCAGCCGATTCACGCTTTAACAGAAGGAAACAAGACTTTCTGTGAGACTGATGCAAGAGCAAGCCGCGTCCGACAAGATGCAATGTTGACGACGGTGTTGTTGCAGCACAGCCTTTTTTGAAAAGTTGATTTTCATTTAGGAGTAACTAACATGTCTGTAATTAACACTAACGTCAAGTCAATGGTCGCGCAGGATTCGATCGTTAAAAACAACCGTGCTCTTGAGACTGCCATGCAGCGTCTCTCGACCGGTAGCCGTATCAATAGCGCTAAAGATGATGCTGCTGGTCTGTCGATCAGCACACGTATGGACTCCCAGGTTCGTGGCCTTTCGATGGCTATCCGCAATGCGAATGATGGTATTTCGCTGATGCAGACAGCTGAAGGTGCGATGGACGAAGTCACGAATATGCTCCAGCGTATGCGCGAACTCGCAGTTCAGTCTGTCAACGGTGTGAACAACTCTGCTGACCGTAAAGCACTGAATGATGAAGTTGATCAGCTCAAGCAAGAGATTGATCGTATCGCCAAGACGACGCAGTTCAACAACATCAACCTGCTTGATGGCTCGTTCCAAGACAAGACACTGCAGATCGGCGATAAATCTGATCAGATCATGAAGGTGGGTATTGCTTCCGTTGCCACCAAAGATCTGGGCATGGGTAATTCCAGCGCAACGAATAATGTAATTATCGGCGGTCGTCTTGGTTTCACTGATGATGAAATGGTCATTAGCGAGTCATTTGCCACGGCAACTTCGATGAGCCTGGTGATCAACGGTACGGTCATTGATATCATCAAGAGCGATACTTCTGGCTACAATTCGGGCACCAGCGCTGGTAATTCCGCACTCGACATCAATGACGTAATTACCTCGATTAACCGTAGTAACGCGGGTGTTACCGCAAGTGGATTCAATGAAGTCGTTGCCAAGACGGCGGGTACCGGTGTTTTGAGCAATGCAAGCTTCCAGATCACGGTCACGCTGTTGGATTCGGGCTCGACGATAGAGTACAAGGTAGGTGAAACTACCGGTATGGCTGATCTGGTCAACAAGATTAACCAGGTGGGTGGTGCCTCGACAGTGCAGGCTAAGCTGAACGAAGATGGCAAGCTGGTGCTGTTTAACAACTCTGGTGCAACCATCGCGGTGTCCGACACCTCAGCCACTGCGGGTGGTGAGATTTATGATGGTCGAAGCGGCTTTGCCACAGGTGCTGGTCGTCAGTTCCAGGGTTTCCTGAAGCTCGAAGCGACGAATGGGCAGCCTATCTCGATCGGAACTACAGCCATCGCACTCGGCGCCACCAGAACCGACGAAGCGGCTGCTCTCGCATCCCTGGGACTGGTACGTACCCAAGGTTTCCGCACTGAAGATGGTAATGAAGCTGTCACCGACGCCTACACGGTTGTTGGTGCAGCGATGACTGGAACAGACACCGAGTGGGCCAAAGGCGAAGTCAAGATTAACGGTGTGGATATCTGGCGCTCGGGTCAGTCAACAGATACCCTGGTCAAGAAGGTTGATCTCATCAACAGCTTTGCTTCCGAGACAGGTGTCTGGTCTGATGTTTATTCTGATGATTCTGGCGCTACGGTGATCAGACTGAATTCGCTCAACAACGCCCCAATATCGATCGATCTGGGTGATGAGCTGTCTTCGGATGCGCCAGGTCTGGGTGGTTATGCTTCCCACGGTTTGCGTGAGATGAATGTTGGTGCTGCTGACTTCGACACGAATACAGCGACCTACGGTACGGGCGGTGGTGGTACCTCACTGAGTGGCACGAACGTGTTGACGGAAGCTTCGGCGACTTCGGCGATCAAGACCATTGATAATGCGATCGAGAAGATATCGTCAAGCCGCGCCAAGCTAGGTGCTTTCCAAAACCGACTGGTCAGCACGGTGAATAACCTGGATAACATCGTCACCAACACTGCGCAGTCCCGTAGCCGTATCAAGGATACTGACTACGCAACGGAGACCACGCAGTTGGCGAAGACGCAGATCATCCAGCAAGCTGCAACCGCGATGCTGGCACAGGCCAACCAGGCACCACAGTCTGTCCTCTCGCTGCTGCAATAAACAGCAAACTGAGGCAAGCTGGTCAGAACCCGCAGAGTGCAAGCTCTGCGGGTTTTTTCTTTCAGATGGGTGAATAAGATTTTGTTTTTAGTTATTTAAATGTTAATTTAATTCAGGTGCGTTTTTTGCTTTATTCAACGTGATGCCAATTTTATGACACTCCCATGAGCACTCGAAAGCACAGCAGCACCGACGGAAGATTGACCCAGGCTAGACAGGCCAAGGCTCGCGGCGATTTTCTGTTCTCGCGTACCATGTACGAAAAAATTTATAAAAAAGACAATAAGAATGTCGAGGCTCTCTCCAGTCTCGCGTATCTGAACATGGATCTGTCAAATCTCGGCGAGGCCTACGGTTACGCGGCTGAATTGGCCCGTTTGATGCCGGAAGATCTGAATGTCGGCATGATGATGTCGGTGATCCTGATGCGTCTTGGAAAACTGACCGAGGCGAGGGCGCTTTTGACGCAAATGCGAGCAGCTTTCCCCGATCGTGCCGAGATTTTGCACAACCTTCATTCGGTCGAGACTCAGGCAAAACGCCATCAGGAGGCGGCACAATTTGCCATGGCGGCGATAGAAAAGTGTCCCACCGACCCGAATGGCTACAACAATCTCGGTGCCTCCATGAGCGCGCTCGGTTTGAATCAGCAAGCCAAAGCCGCGTTCGAGGTAGTGATTGCCCTTCAGCCGGGTCACGGCACTGCCAATGCGAATCTGGCGCTGATTTTGGCGGGTGAGGGCAAAATCAATGAGGCTATCGAGTTGTTAGAAAAAATTCTACGCGTTGCCGAGGCTAAACACGATGAGGGCAATATTCAGGCACTTCGTCACAATCTCGGCTTTCAGTATCTGAAAGTTGGACGTCTGGCCGAAGGCTGGAGTCATCTTGAGAGCGGGTTCAGCTCCCATATTGATCAGAATCGAGGTCGTCGACCACAGCGCAGTTTTCAGAAGCCGCGCTGGAATGGGCAGCCCTTGAATGGGAAGACACTGATGGTCTGGCGCGAGCAGGGCTTGGGTGACGAACTAATGTTTTCCACCTGCCTGAAAGAGCTGGTCGGTATCGGTGGTAGGGTGATTGTTGAGTGCGAAACGAGATTGATCAAGAGTTTGGCCCGATCGTTCCCCGAATTTCACTTCCGCGATGTTGCTTACTACAACAAGCCTGGATTACCGGCCTATCACCACGATTACGATTATCAAATACCTGTGGGTTCACTGTGCGGCATTTTCCGTCAGAAAATTGAGGATTTCGACCGATCGGTTCCCTATATTGTCGTCGATCCGGAGCGCGCACAAGTTTATCGAGACCGCATCGCAGAGGTGGTACCAAGTGGTGAGAAAAAGCGTCTGGTGGGCATATGCTGGCGAAGCGGCGTCATTGAGCCCACGCGAAACTCCGGCTACACAACGCTGGACGCCTGGGAAGACATCTTTGCCGTGCCGGGGATTCAATTGGTGAATTTGCAGTATGGTAAATGCGAAGACGAAATTCTCGCGGTCGAAGAAAAATTCAATATCAAAATTCTTCGGTGGGCTGACTTAAATCTGCAAAATGATTTGGATAATGTTTTTGCACTAATGTCATGTCTTGATGAGGTGGTAACAGTAGCAACTGCCGTCAACACGATGGCAGGTGCAGTTGGCGTACCTGTAAGGGCGATTTTCGCTGGAAATCAGGGATGGCCTCATCTCGGCACCAAACGCTACCCGTTTTTCCCGCTGACGAAGTGCTACCTGCCGGAGAACGGTCAGGTTGCAGTCGACTTACTGCCTATTATCGCGGGCGACTTAAGGGCTGAGGCACCCTAAGCAGTTTATCTGAGCGGCTTCATTCTGATGCTTGGAAATGGGAAAATTGGACTGCAGTGCCACGGACGATGTCTGTGGTCACGCAGCTACCCACGACTTGATCCTGATGTTTTGGTGAAATGCCGAAACCAGGCCGGATACTTCGTATCGCGTCCTGCGTAATCAGCTCACCTTGCTTCAGGTCTTTGACGAAGTAAAGCGAGCGACGAAACTGAACGTTACCTGCTTCACTCGATTTTTTTTGGTAGTTAATGCTGCCTAGCGCCTGCCATGCAGTAAGCGCGTCACGACAGAGCCGCGACAGTTCTGGTGGTTCCAGTGAAAAAGAATCGTCCGGTCCGCCACCCTTGCGATCTAAAGTGACATGTTTTTCAATGATGGACGCACCCAATGCGACGCTTGCAATAGCGGTACTGTTGTCAAGTGTGTGGTCGGATAGACCAGTCACCACACCGAATCTCTCGGACATATCCGGCAGTGTTCTGAGATGGTAGTCAGATGCAGGAGCCGGGTAGCCGCTGACACAATGCAAAATAGCGAGTTGTTCACAGCCACCCTCACGCGCCGAGGCAATCGCCTCGCCAATCTCTTCGGCACTGGCCATCCCAGTTGAAATGATGAGAGGTTTTCCAGTGCTCGCCGCATACCGGATCAAAGGTAAATCGACTGCCTCGAACGATGCAATTTTATAGGCAGGGGCGTTAAGGTCTTCCAACAAATCAACAGCGGCATGATCAAATGGTGAGCTGAAAATAGTGAGAGACAGCCGACGGGCCTCTTCAAAAAGAAGCTTGTTCCATTCAAGCGGCATTGCCGCCTCTCGGTAAAGGTCAAACAGCGTCCTGCCTTTCCAAATGCCATCATCAATTAGAAATTCCGGGCTATTACAATCAATCGTAAGCGAGTCAGCAGTAAAAGTTTGTATTTTCGCAGCCTGTGCGCCGGAGCCCTTAATCGCAGCCAGAATATCTCTGGCACGATCGAGACTACCATTGTGATTTGCCGAGACTTCAGCAATGATAAATGGCGGGTAATCCCTGCCAATTGGCACGCCATCAATGGTCATGTGCATGTGATGCTCCGTTTCGTAAATAATGCCTGGCAAACTCCAAGCCAGCATTACCTATGACATCAATAATCGAAAGATGTGAAATAAATGTAGCAGCGTGCCGTTGTTGATAGGGCATTGGTGTGAATGAATGGAATCTCAGTGGAATGTTTGCCAAAGATTCAAAGCCATCCTCTTGCAAATAATCTCGAGATCCTTCGGGGGAAAGATAGACGTCCGCATTCACCGACTTACACAATTGTGCAAGATGCTCGCTTCGCTTGCCACCGCAGGCAAGCGACGAGGCGCGTATCGTTTTACAATTAATTTCCAATAATCGAAACAATTCTGTAATTAACGCGATTGTAAAGTCAGCTAGCTTGTCAGTTTTTTCAGAAGCAAGCTGGTCAAGGAATAATGACATTTCAGAGGCCGAATCAAATAGCGAGGGGTAAGCTGAACGAATAGCTTGGAGGTGTCGGATCTGCCACTTCTCATCTCTTGAGACTTCAATATTTTCCAGAGTCGCGGTCTGGGAAGCTTTTTTCACTGGAATCGTCAGTAGTCGCGCATCCCCATTTTGTAGAATTCGATTCCTGTTTTGCCACGAGCGACGTTCAAACTGAACATCGTCAAGAAAAATGAATACATCAGACTTGCTTGCAAGAGCGAAGTAGCCGGCCCAAGGCAAATAGGTGGGCTGCATGATGGCGCATGTTGTCATCTAATGGCCTCACTGATTTTGCAATTAATTGACTGCACTTTTTCTTCGCGCCCATACTGCGTCCATGCACCCGGGATAATCCCAAGTGAGGGAAAATCTTGCGATACTGATTCTATAGAATGCAGCTCTTCTGAGGAAAAATTTACATGACGACGCTGATGTTCGATGCCAAAAATAGTATACCTTGATGGGAGTGGCAGCTGATCAAAAACTGACTTCACATCCATTAGTGTTTTTTCATCGCTATCGCCTGCAAAGGCCTCTACTGAGAAGCACGAACGACCCTCCAGTTCGTAAACATAGACTCTTGTAACCGAGATATCCACATCAAAAATCTGCCAGTAATAAGGAACGACAGGCAGCGACGTGCTGAATTCGCCGACGATCAACTTCATCGGAATAGATGGAGTGGTCAGCTTCACATTGAAAATACGGCTTAGTAAAGGTATTGGGTTTGCTGTCCAAACTACCTTGTCAAACTTCAGTCTCTCTCCTCGAGAGGTGAGAGAAACGACGTCCTCGCTACGCTGCAACTTTACGGGTGTATCGGTGTTTACACTAACACCTATGTTGATCAGCGTCTCCTTAAGATTGGCGAAAAATTTATTAAATCCTTTATTTGGCAGAAAGGCTGTCTCTATCGAACTTTCCGGAATTCGCAGCCTACGCGGTAGGGCGAGTAGCTCATCGGCTAAGGGGTCTTTGTTCTTCTTTTCATCAAGACATGGATCTTCTGCAAAGTAAACACGTGAAAGCTGCATGGGTACAAGGCAGCGGTAATCAAGCTGGTTTAAGCTTCCGAAGCGCGATGCCCAGCGGATTAGATCTGCTGAACGCGAGCCGTAAGCAAGCAAGCGCTCCCATGCGGATTGGTTTACAACAGGATTATTTGAAAGTACTGCTTCACCATCTAATACAGGCTGTGCACAATCGTCAACGAGGCGCGCGTGCTTATTACCCAATCGGGTGAGTGATCCATAATGATGGTCGAATTGAATCAAATGTTCTGAAAAACTGACATCCTCGAAATCATATGCTTGGTTTCTCAAATACTGGCAAGCATTGAAAAAATTTTTTCCCTCAAAAACAACATCGCGTAATACGCCACCTAATTCACTTTCAACTTCGTAAAGACTTACTTGTGCGCCGAGTGTGTGCGCATGAAAGGCTGCCATGCAGCCCGTGTAACCGCCGCCTATTACAGCAACTTTCACTTTCCGCCCCGGTAGGCATAAACGGTAAAATCGAAAGGAATGACGCCAGTTTTTACCTCGTAGTCATTACGAAGGGAAACATAAGGTGTAATTTCTTTCTTAAGAAAACTAAAAACATTCTCAGGGTATTCGTAGAAAAGACCGGGATCCTGATAGTCAACGTAGGCACTCATCATATTGAATGACAGACCTATACGGGTCATTTCAAAGAGTTTTTTTAATGTTGACTGATAAAATTCTCGATTATTTATTATAAGATTATTAAAAACTCCGGAAACAAAAACGTAGTCAAAATTCTTGCCTTCAAAATCATCAATTTTCCCAAAACTTTGAGCAGGATACTTGCCTTGACAAAGCTCAATGAACTCGTCAACAATTTCGACGCCATGATAGCTCACTGTAATTCCTTGGGTCTGAAGATAAGCATATAGTTGTCCAGTGCCACACCCAAAATCAAGTATAGACTTACCGTTCAGATCGCCGACTTCCACCAAGAATTTGAAGCGTCTTTCTTGTGACTCTCGCGAGGCATATTGAACGGCTTCAGCACTGTCGCCATGCTGGATGAAAAGATTTTTATAATGCGATTGAAGATCTTCAATCATACAGAGCCTCTAAATATTCAATCACCCGTGCTGTGCCATTTCGTAGGCTGACATTCAAAGGTGTGGGTTTCAGTTTTTTCAATCGATCTATTGAAGTCTTCAACTGCTCTGGCTTATCAAGATCAATCTCATTGAATGAGACTGCATTGCCCTTGTTCTCAAGTGCAAGGGCAACTTCCCGCTGAATTGGCGTGTTATAAATGATCAGCGTGGGTGTGCCTACCAGTGCGAGTTCGTAGGCAATGAACCCACATTGGACAACAGCGTATTCGACGCTGCGACACAGTGGCGCTGTGTCAGGTAAATCAGTATGTAATATGCAGTCATTCTGACTGGAGAGCCTAGCAATCTCATTAGCTGCTATCCGGTAAGCGGATGTCGTTAACAAATGTAATGGCCGGGCTATGCTGGTTGTGTCGAGCCGATCCTTCAAGTTTATTAATACGGCACTACGATCGCCGCCACCGAGAAAAACCATGGTTCCTGAGCGGATTTCAGGGTGGTGGTGATAAAAACTTTCACGGGCAAGCAGATAGTCCAGTCCCAGCAAAATTTTACAGTGCGATGGCACAAGATCTGTATAGTTATTTTGTATAGCGTTCGATATGTTCTGATCTAAAAGTAAGTCGCAATCATGTCGGCGATTGCCCAGATCATCAATCACCATTATGTGATTTACATACGATCTAGCTCGCTTCTCAAATTCAAAGTCAAGCGAATAGCTGTCAATAATGAGGCAGTCAATGGTCAATTTTTCCGCAATAACTTTTATCTCATGCAGGCCTTCGCTTTGGCTATCTGTAATCTCGTGAAAAACATGATCATCTAGTAAAGCAGCATGAGAAAAAGGTAATGGATGGCTTAAAATATGCGTTCTATGGCCGCGAAGACGCAACTGCCGTGCCAGCATCAATGAGCGAACTAAGTGTCCGTTGCCTATACTTGCATTGGCATCGAATCTGAAAAGAAAGCTCATATTCTTTTGCATAACTGCTCAGGAATCAGTCTCAGATTGGAAGCGTAGGGAATGTTTCATTTCGGCTATTTCCCAATCACTGAAGTTATCAATGTCGTGACACTGGCTTTCAGCGAGTTCAATACTGCCTGTGCGACCGCCAATAATTGAACCTGTCTTCAAGAGAATCGTGCTACGAACGATGTAAAACTGGCCGGCATCGTGATAAGCAACAGGCAGATCCTGAGATCTGCTTTGCGTATGTTCTGGCCAGATGAATGTCGTTTCCCCCTCGGTCGATCTTTGCAGAGAGCGCCAGATTGGATATGCAAAACGCACTACTGGAAAAACTGTATCAAAATTCTCATTCTTCAGTTTTTCAAACGCCGTCCAAAGCATTGCTGAATCGATGAAGGCAGCGCTCCCATAGATGCAGCATAGATAATCCGGGAGGCGATCTTCTTGTTGAAGTCTATGTGCGCATTCCAGTAGGGCTTCAGATGTCGTTGCCGTATCGGAGGCAGTCGTATCTTTGCGTAGTCCAGCATGTTCTGCACCCAGTGAAGCTGCCAAAGCAGCGATATCTTCTGAGTCTGTGCTGATTAGCACTCGATCAAACTGACCCCAAGCTAAGGCCGCACGCGTAGGCCAGGCGAGCAAAGGTTTACCACGGAAGCTCCGGGTATTCTTGTGTGGTATTCGTTTGCTTCCGGCCCGAGCAAGAATGATTGCGGTGACACTCATTTTTTCTTGAATAACAAAAGCTCTGAGTGGAAGCCATCGACCGTTTCGAATCCAAATGGATGTACATTAGTCTCGACTAGTTCATAGCCATCCAGCATCGCAATATAGTCAGCGCTCTTGATGGGCGTCTTTACCCCAGTTGAAGTAGCGGTTAGTTTCTGTTTTCCCTCGCGCATATTTCTCAGGAGAACCCATTTTGTGTCGAGTCGCTTTACATGCTGTAAATAATTTTTTACGACTTCAGGTTCCATTTCTTGGAACGAGATAAAGTTCACGAATAAGTCGACTTTGAGCTGTAAATTTTCAATCTGCCACGAGCAGAGAACGGAAGTTTTCTTAAGCTGCCCAATTCCGATGTCTTCAAATTGCGCCGTATCATTGAAGCCAGATACATTTTCTGGACCCAGGGCAGCTGCTAGATAGCGTTCTGCGACAAACTGAGTAGGCGGGATGTCAATATCAATATATCTGAGATGTGTAATTCCGGACTGGGCTAGGATCTCGCCGAGTGTGCCGAATCCACCGCCGACCTCCAGAACTGTTTTGATTTCATCGTTGCCTAAGTACTTTTTCAGCAGGGTCAAACCGAGCAGGTAATTCAGCGATGAACGACTGTAGCGCTTTCCATCGAATTCAAATTGCTCGACAGGATGGCCGAATTGACTTTCTGAAAACTGATGAATGTAAGGTATCTGTCTAGGATTGTCTGCGGCCAGCATGACCCGATAATCAGCCAACGCTGATTGGTAACCGTCAAGATACTGATTCAAAGCAAGCTGGGATTTCTTTTGTTCTGGAAATTCATTTGCGACCACTTCCTTGAGGCGATTGACCTGCGCGGGTGTGAAGCCACTGGTGGGTGAGCCATAGTTAGGTACAAAATAACCCATAGGTGTGGGTAGTCGCCTGAAATTCTCAACACCCCCCGATTCTATTTCCTCCGAAATTTGTTCCGAGGCGTGCGCCCAGAATGAGGTCGGCCTGTAGAGGTGTGACTTCATTTGCATATTGGCGTGAGCAGTACGCAGGTCAGGATAGATAGGCATCGTGATAATCCTTGGAAACAGAGGGCTCGCAGAGTATGCTGCGCAAACACGTGGCAACGCTCACTAAATCAGCATCATTCATTGAGGGAAAAAGAGGAAGACTTAAATTTTTGTTTGCGTAAGATTCAGCCATGGGAAAGTCACCTGACTTGAATCCGAGCTCACGATAATAAGGCTGCAAATGTACGGGCGTGTAGTGTACGTTTACACCAATGTCTTGTTCGCGTAGATTTTCAAAAAGCTCGCGCCGGCTAAATTTTGTACGATCTTCGTCTATCAAGATTACATATAAATGAAAGCTTGATAGTGAATCAGGGCTGCTTTTAGCAGGTAGTATTAGAGGTAGGTCACATAGTAGATCTGAGTACATCTGTGCAAGCTGATTTCGTCTTGCGACAAATGTGTCCAGACGCTGTATTTGCGATAACCCCAAGGCTGCCTGCAAATCTGTCATTCGATAATTGAATCCGAGAAGGTGTTGCTCGTAGTGCCAGGCGCCTTGATCGGAATGGATAAATTCTGTTTTTTCGCGAGTGATGCCGTGGCTACGTAGTAGTTTCATACGATTGGCCAGCTCTGTACTATTGGTCGTCGCCATCCCACCTTCAGCCGTCGTGATGATTTTCACCGGATGAAAACTGAATATGCTGATGTCACTGTACTGGCAATGACCTATTGGCTGATGCTGATAGTGCCCGCCTATAGCGTGTGATGCATCTTCGATAATCTTGAATCCATATTTCAAGCTGAGCTTATGAATTTCTTCCATATCGCAGGACCTACCTGCGAAATGTACGGCGATCAGTAGTTTCGGCAAGCGCCCCTTGGCTTTTGCATTCGTTAGTTTCTCCGCAAGAGCGTCGATGCTAAGGTTATAAGTTGCCGGATCAATATCGACAAAATCTACGTCCGCGCCACAGTATCTTGCGCAGTTTGCACTAGCGACAAAGGTGTTTGGAGTTGTCCAGACGAGATCGCCTTTGCCTATGCCTAGCGCGAGACAGGCAATATGCAAAGCCGAGGTGGCACTATTTACGGCAACTGCATGCTTGGCATCGCAATATTCAGCGACTGCGCGCTCAAAAGCAGGAACGGCTGGGCCTTGGGTCAGCCAGTCACTACGCAATACTTCTACGACTGCAGCGATATCTTCTTCGCTGACATCTTGACGGCCGTAGGGTATGTGATGTCGTCTGCTCATGCTGGCGAAAATGCCGGATCTATATGGTCGCGTATTAGGTTGCGAATCTGCTCAACGTTCAAAAAATCGGGATTACTTCCTGAGTTATAAGAAAATTTTGGATCAACAACTGCTGCGGACTGTTTTTCTAAATATCGATCGATACTCATTGAAGCGTTTGCTGGAAGGATTGCAAAGTACTGACCCAAATCGACTGTGTTTGGGCTATCACTTGTAGTGATCATTTCTTCATGCAATTTTTCGCCAGGTCTTGCACCGATTATTTTGTGCGTGCAATTCGGCCCCACTGCTTCGGCGACATCCGATATGCGATATGAAGGAATTTTTGGTACAAAAATTTCACCACCCAACGCATGCTCGAGGGCCCAAAGAACCATCTCCACACCATCTTCGAGTGATATGTTGAACCGAGTCATGTTTGGATCTGTGATCGGTAGAAGACCGCTCTTTGCCTTTTGTAGAAAGAATGGAATCACTGAACCGCGCGAGCCCATGACATTGCCGTATCTGACTACGGAGAAGCGTAGATCGCGCTCACCTCGGAAATTGTTTCCAGCGACGAAGAGCTTATCGCTGCACAACTTGGTGGCGCCATAAAGATTGATCGGAGCAGCCGCTTTGTCTGTCGACAGCGCCACCACACGTTTGATGCCCATGTCCATGCAGGCTTCAATCAGATTCTGGGCACCCATGATGTTGGTCTTGATGAATTCGAAGGGGTTGTACTCGGCAGCCGGGACTTGCTTCAGTGCGGCAGCGTGAACCACGGTGTCGATACCTTCGAGAGCGCGGCGAAGTCTGCGCTCATCGCGCACATCGCCAATAAAAAATCGCAACGCTGGGTATTGGTCTACAGGGAATTCCTGCTGCATCTCGAACTGTTTAAGTTCGTCACGGCTGAATACAACTAGTCGCTTGACCTTCGGGCAATGATCAAGAACGGCACGGACAAAAGCCTTGCCAAATGATCCGGTGCCGCCCGTGATCAATATCGATCGGTCGCAGATATCCCGGTTTTGATGTTTTGTTCGCATGTCCATTTTTCGACAACCCAAGTTGGTTTGCGAACATGCTTAGCAGAAAGTGTGCCTGATATGGTTTTTCTCTCAAGGTGCTGTTTTTTCTTGAATTTCATGTGGCGGTTAATTCTTTTTTTGTCCAGGTCCTGCGTGGCATAGAGAGGGAAAATATTGGCCGCCATGGCAAAGTCTTGCCACTTTCTTGCCGCTACCCACTCTAACTTTTCGCGTTTGCGCTTTATCTACATAAATTGAGCGTTGTGTGGATACCCCTCGACTCGGCAAATTGAGCAGTATTGAAAGGGATGGGGTGTCGCGATCATTGGCATTCATTTTGCTTAATGGTGCTTCGCAAGTCATCTTGTAAGTCAACATCGACACGTTATGTTGCCCCAATTCGTTGCTTAAGGAGTCTTTTTTCATGGCCAATCTCGCTCAGGAACTCATTACTAACGCGGAAAGCGGAAAAGCTTTCAGCGCTATGCAGATATCACGTTTTTCACCACAGGAAATCAGAATGGCTATTCAGGCACTAATGGGTGAGGACAGAGATGCGTTGGCTTATGCGTTGGGTGATGCCGGTCTTGCGCTTTATCCAGATAGCGAAGACATCCTTGCGATTACTTCTTTGCTGGCGGTAGTCCGCGAAGACTGGCCGCAAGCGGTTGATCTTTTGAAGCAGTTGATCGAAATGCAGGGCGGGCAGGCGACGGTGTTTACCCACTCGATGATGATCCGCTCCTTGCGCTGCAATCTGGATCTGGCAGAAGCCTTTGAGGCTGCAGGTATTGCCTTGTCCTTGTTCCCCGAGCACCCTGAGTTGCTTAAAGAATATGACGCGTTGGCAGAAGCACTTGGGCTTTGCGCCGTTCAGGCTCAGCACGATCAGGTGATTTAATTATTTATTTAATAATGGCAATTAGCTGCCGGAATATCGACAGATTTTGCCACTTTGGATTTGCCGGGGATTTAAGCTCACCCTGAATTCTTGTAACCACCTGAATAAAATAGAGTTTTTATCTGGCATAGGGTTTGCTTGAAATGTAGTTGACGGGTAGCGACCCGAAATCATTCAAGCGAGACCCTGGAGCCGGAAGGAGAAACCAGAATGGCAGTTATCAATACAAACACCAAAGCACTTTTTTCGCAGTCAGCGCTGAAGCGGACCGAAGGAAGCATGTCGAAGGCAATGGAGCAGCTGTCCACGGGCAAGCGAATTAACAGCGCCAGTGACGACGCGGCTGGCATGGCGATCGCTACGAGAATGTCACATCAGATTCGTAGTCTGAACCAGGCGGTTCGTAATGCGGGTGACGCCATCAATCTGATTCAGACTGCAGAAGGTGCGACCAACGAAATTACGGACATGATGATCCGTATGCGTGAGCTCGCCATTCAGGCAGTCAACGACACCAACGCCAATGAACAGCGAAGCTATCTTGACTTGGAATTCCAGCAACTCAAGCAGGAAATTGTCAGGATCGCCGATGTCACCGAATGGAACGGTTTCCCCGTGCTCAACGGCACGGCAGGTGAGCGGGTAGGTGAGATGCCGGTGTTTAAGGCGACTTCGGTAAGCCAGTTTGGCAGTGTGCTGATTAACCCCACGACCGTTCGAACATTAGCGGGTACAGATGAGGGCGATGGGGTTGGTGAGGTTCAGGAAGTTGTCTTTGCGGGCACGCCATCAACCGCTACATCGACGGGATTTATTACCATTGCAGGCGTCGAAATCAATGTGACTGCAGATGATTTTGATGACGGTGATTTGTCCTCGTATCTTACTTTTATCGCAGAAAAGCTTAGTGAAGACGATCAGTTTTCGGTGGATTCCGGTCGTACTGTGGAGTTCGACGGTACGGATACCTTAACGTTTACCTATACAGCGAGCGATGGTGATGTCGATAAAATTGCTGTCTACCCGCCTAGCGATCTGACTTATACGAATGCAGATACGCCTTACCGCAATGCGATTACCAACGCAAAAGAGACTTTTACCAATAGCGGAAATTTCCTTAAAAGCGGCTCCTTGACTATCCAATACCCTGGATCGGGCGATGTTGCAACCGCGACATTCATTGCGGAGTCGGGTGAAGAAATTACCATGACAGGCGTGCTGGATACCGTGAATGGCACAATTTCTTTTAGTGATGAAGATGATTTCAATGCGAGCGTTTTATCGGGTTCCCTGACCTACACGTTTAGAAATTCCGACGGTGATGCGGAAGACATCAGCAGCCGGGCAGTCTCCTTATCGGTCAATGTCGCCGGCAGTATTCCCTCGTTACGTGCAGGTGACTTGCAAATCAATGGTATCGAGATTGGTGCATCCAGCGCTGATGATGATCTGTTATCGCCGCCGAATAACGCCTCAGGCAGTGCAATAGCCAAAGCGGCTGCGATTAACCGTCGCGCACGTGATTCCGGAATCACTGCGGGTGAAACACAAACCATTGCAATCTCCGGCACGCCTATCCCCGGTACCGTGGTCGTGGGGGGAGTTGCGGTTCAAATTACTTCAGCGGAAAGTACCTCAGTACTAGCGACTGCCAAGATTGCCGCAACGCTTAACGCGAGTACTGCTTTTGGCGCTGAGTCAGGCCGTAGCGTTAGATATGCACCAGGCAGCACTACGCTAGTCATTGACTTTGCAGCGAACGAGGGCGATGTCGCAAAGCTGACGATGTCGCCCGGGTCGACCGGACTTACGAGCCTGGTCGAAACGACGCGTACCCATTCAACCATGCTTCCTGGTACCGGCGTTTATGCCAAAGTCAATGAGAACGTATTGACTGGCCGCTCAATGTCTGCGGAGTCTGTTGCGAGTGGTACCGTATTTATTAACGGATTTGCCAGTGCGGACATCACGACCACATTGAACAATACTCGCCAGACCCGATCTAGTGTTGTCGCAGCAATTAATGCGATCACTGATCGTACAGGCGTAAAGGCGATTGATACAGGATTTGATTCTCAGGGCATTACGCTTCTGGCAACCGATGGTCGTAACATTGAAGTGCGCTTCGAAACGGATTCGAATTCAAACACTTTCGGGCAGCGTATCGGATTACGCGAAGGGGTTCAGAGTAGTACGGTGTCGCTGGAATCGCGCGTACAGGCACCCGTTGTTCTGACATCATCGGCCACTGGTGACATCACGCGAGCGGGATTGATAGAGGGTAATTTCACCAAAAACCAATCGGTATTCAATACAGATACGCGCGCTCCGGTGATCATGCCTCAGGCTCAGGTTGAAGCAATCACCATTGATGACGGTGCTTTGGTTGATGGAGAAATATTTACCGCAACGATTAACGGTTATACCTTCGAAGTGGAGGTGGATGCACCAGCTGTAGAAACTGCACAAGATATTCGGGATGCTCTTGTAGAGGCTATTAATCTGAAAGCAGATGTGATGGGCGTGACTGCCTCGGCTGGGCGCAGCATCAGTGAATTAACCCTAACAGCCAATACAGCCGGAACCCCATTTACCTATTCGGTTGAAACCGATAGCGTTGATGCCACCATGCCAACGCAAACGATTGCCAAAAATGTACCGGCAAATTTCAAGCCATTGAATGCGGGCGACCTGGTTATTAACGGCATCAAAATTCGCGCCACTTCCTCAGCAGATGATACCGTTTCGAACAGTGTGGCTGCTAGCAGTGACTCCAGCTCAAGTGCAATCGCTCTGGCTGCTGCGATCAATTCACACAGCTCGGAGACGGGTGTTCGAGCCCAGGCAAACCCCGTGGTAAGCAAGGGTTTGAGTACGTACACAGCGTATCCGGATTCAGGAACATACAGCTTGTTCGTCAACGGCACGACGATTGAGGTTGACTTTAAAAAAGGCGAGACGGGATCTGAACGTAGAGCCAAGGTTATTGATGCCATCAATGAGCGTGTTGGTCAACATGGCGTGACCGCGAGTGATAATGGCAATGGTGTAACACTTGAGTCTGATGGCCGTAACGTCTCGGTCTGGTTTGATGGTGGCGTGAAAGATCTTACTGCCGCCAGCTTTGGACTTGAAAAAGGTGGTTCTGTAGAACAGGTGTCGCGTATTGTTTTGGGTGCTGATGCTGCCGCTTCTGATACCGCGACTGTGGTGATTAATGGCGTTACGATTACATCGGATGCCGATGTTGGTACTGCGAATGGTGCGGATCTTGCGTCGGCCCTGTTCCAGAAAATTCAGGAAAAAATTGATGCCGGCGAGATCAGAAATGTCGAAGTCAGTTATGACAGTGGTACGACCATCACGATCACCTCAACGATTGCAGGTACGCCTTTCAGTCTGACCGGGGCGGCAGTTGATTCAGATGACGCCACACTCAAGCTTGAATCCGTCACTGCAAACAGTGTGGGCGACAACGACGTAATTGGTCTGAGAGCTGCCAAAGATTCCGATGATAATGGTGCCCCTGTTTACGTGAGTAACAAGGCACTTGGTGCAAAGACCCTGTATGGCACCGTACGCATGATCTCTGATCCAGCACTGCTGCCTATCGGGCTGCCATCGCCGATCGGTGCACCACCTTCGGATCAAGAGGCTTTGGTGCGAGCCAACGGCAAACCATTCACGGTGTCTGCTGGCGTCAAGGGATTTGGGGACGATAGCAATTTCGCTTCACTGGGATTCCAGGCAGGTACTTTTGGCGGTCGCGCCAGTACTGACCTCGATCCACCGCGCGTGGGTCGACTGGCCTTCCAGGTAGGTTCAGGTTCCAACCAGATGATCACGATTGACCTTGCAGATTTCGGTAAAGGTGGTCCGATCACAGGTGAGATTACAGGCGATGTCGATCTTAATGTTGAGCAAAGACGTACACGCATCAATACGCGTGAAGGCGCATCGTCGGTGTTGGCACTACTCGATACCGCCATGGATAAGGTCAATGCGACCCGGGCGACGATGGGTGCGGTAATGAACCGACTCGAGCACACGATCAATAATCTTTCGAACGTGTCGACGAACTTGTCCGCCTCCCGCAGTCAGATTGAAGACGCCGACTATGCGGCAGCATCAACTGAAATGGCCAAGACCCAAATCATGCAACAGGCAGCAACCTCAGTGCTCGCACAAGCGAACATGAGCCAGCAAACCGTACTCAAACTCCTGGGCGGCTGATCCCGTCCGGCGTGACGCTAGCCGGACCAAAAATCCAGCCAGCGTGTCCTCTCAGCCTGTGACAAAATACGGGCAGTAGCGTAGGTCGCTCCGAGGCTGGTATGGACAACAATGACAAGCGCAGCCGAATCGTATTTCGGCTGCTTCGTATTTTGCTGATTTCGATCGGGCTGTTTCTGGTAACGGTAGTGCTGCACCCCGAGCGCTTTCTACCACCCGACATGACGCTGGGTGAGTTTTTTCAGGCGATGCTCGGTGTCTTGATGTTGGCGGGGGTTCTCGCGGCCGTGACTTTTCGTGCCTGGAATGACTATCAGAACAAACGACGTAACAAGAAATGAATACTCCGAAGCTCACCGAACAGGAAGAGGCGCCTAACTGCTGGCAGTGTCGCCACTTCGCCGTGAGCTGGGATCCCAAGATGCCGTATTCCTGCCGACTGATGGGCTTTAAAAGCCGCATTCTCCCGGCCATCGAAGTACTGCGCGCTGACGGCCTTCGCTGTCAGGGTTTCATGCGCAAACCTGCGGCCGCCACTGGCTGCAGCGAATCTCCCACACCGACGACCGTACGCAAGCTCGCATGAGAGCGATCGCCAGATTATCTACCTTGCTGGTGCTGCTAGTTTGCAGTACTGCACAGGCAGATATCGGCGTTGCAATGAAAGCTATTGAGCGCGGCCACTATGCAACGGCTGAGCGCGCATTGCGCAAAGCTGCCAGCAAGGGCGACCCACGTGCACAGAACAATCTGGGTTATTTATACGAGCATGGACTTGGCGTCGTGCAGAGTTATTCGGATGCGTACAGCTGGTACAACCGCGCGGCGGAAGCGGGCTTGCCGGAGGCGCAGTACAACCTAGGTACCCTGTATCACCACGGTCGAGGCATCTCGCGCAATCACGATGTTGCGTATAAGTGGTTTTCTTCTGCAGCGACTGCTGGGTATACCGAGGCCGAGTACATGTTGGGCGAATCCTATCGCTCAGGTTTAGGCGTGAAGAAAGACGGCGCCGTTGCGCTTTCCTGGTATTTGAAATCCGCTCGCAAAGGTCATCCAGCGGCACAGCTCATGGCCGCGTCTGTCTATTTATCGGGCGAGGGCTGGCGCAAAGAACCTGCCAAAGCGTTGGTTTGGGCTGAGATCGCTCGGTTCAATGGCGAACCTCAGGCCACGGCGTTGCTAGATAAGGCCAGCAAGGGTCTGGGCCAAGAAAAAAAATCTGAGGCCATGGAGCTGGCTGCACTTTGTTTGCGAAGTGCTTATCAGGATTGTCCGGAGTGATTTGACTTCATTCGTCCGCTGGCTTGATCCTGAGCATCAAGGTCATTGGGTTTACTGGCGATGACTTGAATCCGTAGTACTCATAGAACTCTCTTGCGTGCTCGTTCAGAGCGTGTACCAGCATTGCTCTAACTCCCGCATTAGAAGATATCCCAACAGAGCGACGCATTGCGTCTTGTAGCAGTGAGGCACCAAGTTTCATGCCTTGTGCGCGAGTGTCAACTGCCAGACGCGCCAGAATCATCACCGGTATGGGGTCTGGCATGTTCTGTCGAATGGCACGGGTGGCATCTTGCTGCGTCACCGCGCCCGCGGCCAGCGCGTAATACCCAACTACCTGTTGCTCACCATCCGTAACGACAAAGGTTCGGCTGGCACCGTTGGATTGATTGGCGAGAGCGCGGCGTTTTAGCCAATCATCCAGAATGGATTCACCGCAGGAAAATAAATCGACGTGGTGCTCGGGTGCCAGAGGCACAGGCGCTTGGAGGTTCATGCACCCTTGTCCCAAGGCGCCTTCACTGCCAATAATCGCTCCAGGCCCGGATTGGGTTCTGGCGGCGCATCCAGCAAGGCTTGGAATTGCTGCAGCTTTGCTTCGTCCAAGTTAAAAAACACCTGATCCAGCAGCACTGACTGCGCCTTGTCGCAGGCAGCTTCAAGCATGAAATCGGAGCGGTTCTTGCCGAGCAGCTGAGCGGCCTGATCGATCAGTTCACGCTGCTGAGGCAGGGCTCGTAGGTTGATGGGGGCATCGCGCATAGGAATTTCCAAGTAGATGTACAAGAGATATACGAAGCCTAATTCGATGTATAGCTGATGTCAATACATTGAGGCGCCATGGGATACCTTGATCGACCGGTAAATTGCGGAACAAAAGCCCGTTTAATCCGGAATAAGGTGCCGCAGCGTTGCATCCAGAGACGCCCATCAGACCAACCGTACCAAATCACTGCAACCGTGCGATGAGCAAATGCCACACGGTACAGCAAAGACGCTGGATCCCCCCTTGCAGGCCGCGAACTGGTTTGCAAGCCAGTGCCGATGCGCTGGCAGCCCGCATTCGGTCAGAAACCCCGGCTACACCCCTTCGCCGGGAGCGAGTGGAGAATTCGGATCGTATGCGGTACGTCCACGCAGCATTCATCGCATCCTGGTGATGACGGAAGGATTTTTACGGTCCCTTAGCAACCCCTGTCATCCCGGCGCACGCCGGGATCCAGCGTCTTTCGTTGTGCATCATTAACTTTGGAGATGCAAATGAACAGGCTGCTCAACTCGGGCAACAGGCACCCATTTTGCAAATACCCACCTCATGGGCACATAATCGAATCGACTGTCGACTTTCCGTCCCCCCCAAAAGCGGACGGCTTCTTCCTCCCCCGGCAAACCCCTGCCGATCCGACAGATCCCCTGAAAACCCGCATATTTCCTTGCTGAATTATCTGGCACACGGATTGCTATGGAGAAAGCACTCAATGTTTTCAGAGGCAATCAAAGTGACAGCACCTACAGAAATCTCGCATCCCGCATTGTGGCTGGACCCGAAGTCTGCGGTCGGCCCGAATGAGCGTGAACAGCTTGCCGCTGCCGGACTGCAGCTCCTACCGGTCGCCACACTCGACGACCTGAAGCAGGGGCTCGCGCGTGCGCGCCTGGTGGTCATTCGCTTGATGACTGACGTCAGTCTGCTGGAAGAGGTCAAGAAACTCACCCAATCGTTTGGACATGCCGTGCCGGTGCTGTGCCGCATTGACCGTAATCGTTTCGAGCTTGCAGTGGAAGCAATGCGTTGCGGTGCTTATCAAGTGGTGGCTGCTGATGAATGGTCGGTCGATGTCTGGCGCAATTCTTTGTCGCTGGCGCCGCGCCGTCCCGAGCCGCAGCGTAGTGGTCCGCAGACCTTTGTCTTTGTTGATCCCAATAGTCAGCATCTGCTTGAACTCGCACGTCGTGTCGCGCAGACACAGGTGTCCGCGCTGGTCACCGGTCCTACGGGCGCCGGTAAAGAAGTCCTCGCCCGAGTGCTGCATGATGCCTCGCCACGTCGCAACGGCCCTTTCGTTGCCATGAATTGCGCCGCACTGCCTGAAAACCTGATTGAAGATTTATTGTTTGGTCACGAGAAGGGCGCCTTTACCGGTGCATTGAAAGAGCATCGTGGTCTGTTCGAACAAGCGCATGGCGGCACGATCTTCTTGGATGAAATCGCCGAGATGCCGTATCACCTGCAAACCAAACTCCTGCGCGTGCTACAGGAACGCAAAATCACACGTCTTGGTGGCAATGCGCCCATCGAACTCGATGTACGTCTGGTCGCCGCCACCAACAAAGATTTGCGTGAAGCGATTGCCGAGCGTGAGTTCCGTGAAGATCTCTATTTCCGTATCAGCGCCTTCAAATTGTCCGTGCTGCCGCTGCGCGAGCGGCCGGGCGATATTCTGCCGCTGGTCATGCAATTCCTGCGCACCTATGGTCCGGTGGATCGTCAGATCGAACTCTCGCCGCGTGCGATCGAACTGCTTCAGCACTATCGCTGGCCAGGTAATGTACGTGAATTGCAAAACGTCGTTCAGCGCGCGCTGGTACTTTGCAACAGCGACACCATCACCGAAGCCGAACTCATGTTCGATGAAACGGATGAAAAGCCTATCGCGCCACCGATATCGCAACCCCTCTCCGTTACGACGCACGCACAACTGATGAAATACGGTCAGCGTGAAATCGCTGATGTACACAATGTCGAGTCTGTCGATTTATCGACGGCAGTTAAGAGCAGCGAGTATCAGGCCATCATGGCTGCGATTCAATCGACGCGTAACCGTAACGAAGCTGCAAAAAAACTCGGTATCAGTCCCCGTTCGCTGCGATACAAGATGGCGCAATTCCGCGAGCGCGGCGCACCTATGGCCGTAGCCGCTTGAGCAGGGAGTCAATAACATGATCAACAAAATCAACAGCCAGGCCAATATTGAATCGATGTTGGCTACGCTCCGTCAGCATCAGGTGGATTCGTCTGGCAAGACCACGCCACCCTTGCTCACCGTGCCGGCGCCGGAAGTCGGCAAGCCGACCTTTGGTGAAGCCATTGAAGCTGCGGTCATCAAGACCAATGATACTCAGCAGCATGCGAGTAGTTTGCGTCAGGCTTATGACCGTGGTGAAGATGTTCCCCTGACCGATGTCGTGCTAGCGATGCAGAAATCCTCACTGGCATTTGAAGCGACGATGCAGATACGAAACAAAGTATTGAAGGCTTACGAAGATATTTTGAATATGCCTGTTTAACGCTACCGATCAATGAGTAGATGATCAAGCAGAAAACCAAGCAGAAAACTAAGCATAAAACCAAGCAGATGACTGAACAGAGAGTGAATCATGGCTGAAGCGACAATGAACCCTGGCGGTATGCCGCCGCAACTGCCACCGGCGAACCCTAACGGCGCCGCTGATGGTGCTGCAGCGGCACTACCCATCGCGACATCCGGCATGCCGGCACCAGGTACGCAATTGCCTGAAGCCTTGCGTGGCGTGAACAGTGGCGTCTCCGCCTTCCGCGACTGGATTGATGGCGTACTCAAACAGCCTAGCGTTCGTCGCGCCCTGATTCCGCTGATGATTCTGCTGGTTTTGGTGATTGCTGCAATGTCGTTCCAGTTCAGCCAGAGCACACCTTATCGTCCGATCATGCCCGGCATGACAGAAAACGATAAGCAGGCCGCGATCGAAGCCCTTAAGGCAGGCGATTTCAAACCTAAAGTCGATACCAGCAGTGGACAGATTACCGTGCCCGAATCACGTTATCACGAAGCGCGTATTTTTCTGGCGGGACAGGGTATTCCGAAAGAGGCGCAGCCTATCGGTATGGAGTCACTGAAAGACAAATCATCCATGACCACCAGTCAGTTCATGGAGCAGGTACAGTACAACACTGCGATCGAGCAAGAGCTCGCGCGCAGCATCATGCAGATTTCTACCATCAAGGCAGCGCGCGTTCACTTGGCGCTGCCCAAGCAGAGCGTTTTTGTGCGTGAGCGCGCAACACCGAAAGCCTCGGTGGTGGTAACACCTCACAGCGGCCGTGGCGTATCAACGCCTCAGGTAAAAGCGATCGTCCATCTGGTGTCATCCAGCGTGCCTTATCTCACACCGCAGAATGTTTCCGTGGTCGATGATCAGGGCAATCTCATGACCGAAGAAAACCAGGTTGACGCCGCGATGGGACTGACTATGGCCCAAATGGCGCACAAGCAGCGTACAGAAGAAACCTACCGCAATCGCGTGACAGAATTACTGGGACCCGTCGTTGGTGAGGCTTCTGTGCAGGCACAAGTTAATCTGACACTCGATTACACCCAAGTCGAAACCACGACTGAGGATTTTGATGATAAAGACAAAGGCGTGAAGCCGCGTTCCGAAGCACTGACCACCGAGCGCAAATTCAAGCTTGATCCAGAAGGTATTCCTGGTGCGATGAGTAACTCGCCACCGCCCGATGCTGACCTGACGAAAAACACTAACACTGACGAGCAGAAGCCTGCCACGAACGAAACCGTGACCACCAAGTCAACACGTAATTTTGAAATGGACCGCTCGGTGCGTCACGTAAAAAATTCACTGGGTAATATCTCGCGTGTGACGGTTGCTGTGGTCGTGGCCGAGCGTCCTGCACCACCACCAGCCGATGGTAAGCCTCCGGCACCTGGTGCGCCGACCACGATTCCTTATACAGCGCAGGAACTGGACCGCATGCTCAATCTGGTTCGCAGTGCAGTGGGTTACAGCGAAGCTCGGGGTGACGTGGTCACAGTGGCGCCAGCACGTTTCGAAACGCTGGCACCTGAGCCACCCAAGCCCTGGTATGAAAATGGCGATATCCAGAATTTCATTAAAATCGGTTTGGCAGCGCTCGTGATCATTGTCTTCATGTTGGCTGTGGTACGCCCTATGGTCAAAGGACCAACGATCAATCAGATCATGCCGCCTGTGCTGACACCGACTGTCGAAGAAATCAGAGCGCTGGAACAAGCCAAGGCCGCCGAAGAAGCCCAGATCGCGGCCGAAGCGAAAGCTGCTGCCGACCAGTTGGCTGCCGAAGAAGCGGCTGCAGTTCTGGCTGCCGAGGAAGAGGCTGCTGCACTGGCTGCCGCAGAAGCAGAAGCAGCGGCAGAAGCCGAGAGCCAGTTGGCCGAGGGCGAGATCGAGATGCAGGAGGGCGAATCGCTGGATGAGCTCAAAGCACGGATGCAGGCCATGAAGCCGAAGAAACCGACCTTCACCGCCGATATGCTCGACACCGCCAACAGCTATGATGACAAAGTCGCGTTGATCCGGATGTTGGTATCTCAGGAATCTGGTCGTGTGGCGCTGGTATTGAAAAACATGGTCAGGTCTTAATCAGTACTGATCGAAAACGGAAACGGAAACATCATGGCAGAAGCAAAAAAACCTGAGGCTCCACGGCCGGCATCGGCGGCGGTAAAGACCACCGCTGCTGTTCCCGCCAAGGCCGCAGCGGTACCCGCGAAAGCAGCACCTGTCGCTGCAAAGACAGCGGCAGTCCCTGCCAAGACCGCCGCAGTACCAGCACGCGTGGGCGGTGTACCTGCAAAAACTGCTGGCGTACCTGCAAAGACAGCAACGACTGGCGCGCTCGTGCCGGCTAAAACCGCAGCGATACCCGCCAAGACAGGCGCAGTCCCCGCAAAAACTGCCGCAGCACCGGCGAAACCAGCCCTGGCAGCCAAGACGACGACGGCGGGCGCCTCGGTTGTTGCGACCAAAGATATCGCGACGAAGGGTTCTGTCTCCACAGATCCAGCGAAGCCCGCGACGACCGAATCTGCAACGGCAGGCGATAAAGACAAGCCTGGTTCGCCAGACGCTGTAAGTGCCGAAGATGAGGGTCAAAACTTCGAGGAAATGAGAAACAAATTCAAGCCTGCCAAGAAGCCTGTGGCGGTGCCGGCAGAATTACTGGGCGATGCAAAAAGTTATGATGACAAGCTGATTCTGGTGAAATTGCTGACTGAAAAAGAGCAGAGCCGGGTGGTTCTGATGATCAAGAACATGCTGCGCTCTTCGGGCGCAGAAAAGAAAAGATAAATTGTAACCACCGAGGTTACGACAGAGGTTACGACAGAGGTTATTTATGGCAGATCCAAAAACTCCCGCGGAAGCGACCATTTCCGAGGAACTCAAGCGAGAACTCGCCGAGCTGACCAACACCCAGCGCGCTGCTGTGCTGATGTTGTTGCTGGGTGAAGATCTGGCATCGAACATCATCAGTTACCTCGATCCCAAAGAGGTGCAGGAACTGGGTGCGGCGATGGTGTCGGTGGCTGACATGTCACAAGAGGCTGTGAATGCCGTGCTAGATCAGTTTGTCGACATGCTGAAAAAACAAACCAGCTTGTCATTGGGTACCACCGACTATGTCGAGACGGTACTCAAACGTGCGCTGGGTCCTGACAAGGCATCATCTGTGCTATCTCGCATCATGCCCAATCGCGCCAGTCGCGGACTGGAGATTTTGCAATGGATGGATGCGCGTGGCATTGCTGAGATGATTCGCGGCGAACACCCGCAGGTAACGGCAATCATTCTGTCTGTGCTCGAGTCTGAGGTGGCGGCTGACGTGCTGGCTTTCTTGCCTGAAGAGGTGCGTCCGGAAGTAGTGCAGCGTGTGGCTAGCTTGGATACCGTTCAGCCGTCGGCGATGGAGGAACTTGAAACCATCATGAAGGCACAGTTCTCTAACAATGCGTCTTCATCCTCATCAAGCTTCGGTGGCGTCAAGGCAGCGGCGAAGATCATGAACTTCACCAAGGTGGAGCTCGAGTCGACGATCATGCAGGGCGTGGGGCAGATTGATGAAGAACTCGCGCTGCGTATTCAAGACAACATGTTCAGCTTTGATAATCTGGCAGGCGTGGACAACCGTGGTATTCAGGCGCTCATGCGTGCGGTCGAGCCAGATATGCTCATGGTTGCGCTGAAAGGTGCAACGGATGATGTTAAGAACAAATTCCTCGACAATATGTCCAGCCGGGCACGCGGTATGTTTATCGACGATATGGAATCCAAAGGTCCTCTGCGTATGACCGAAGTCGAAGACGCGCAGAAGAAAGTTATGCGTAAAGCACGAACGCTTTCCGAGAAGGGCGAGCTGATCCTGGCCTCAGGTGGAGCCGATTTTGTCTGAGTCTTCTCATGCAGCGCGCCGGCGCCACGAGTACATGCCAAACCGGATGTTCGATCCGGTTGCCAACCCATTCGCGGTGCAAAACTTGCTGGTCAAAGAAGAGCAGGGATACAGAGTCAACACTGATGAGCGGCCTGAGTTCGGTTTCGAATCCGATCCGCTGATCAACAAAGAAGGCCCGGAAAATTTCGCGCTCGATGAAGTCATTGAATTGGCAGATCTGACTGGCGCCACTGCTTATGCGTCAGAGGCTGATGCCAAGAGTACTTTTGTGGCTGAACCCTCGTCTGCTGCTGATGCGGCGATGGTAAATCCGGAAACAGGTTTCATGGCCGATGCCGCAATGGCAGCATCGAGTACCAATGGCTTTACTGAAAATACAGAGCAGGGTGACCCGATCGCCACTGCGCAATCAGAGCTGCACGACGACTTGGTTGCCAATACCGGAGACGCTGGGGACGCCAATACGGCCATTCATGCGGAAACCGAGAACGCCATTGCGTCGGAATCGCCGGATATCACCGATGGCGAATCCTCCGTTACAGAAGAAGTGACTGCATTCACCGCAGACGACCATGATACTGAAGCAGTAGCGGCCGAGCTTGCAAGCGAGCCTGAGCTTGCACAAGCAGAGGCAGCACCCGAGGTCGCCAGCACGCCAGCAAAACCGGATCTTTCTGGTGAAGCCTTCGCTGCATTGATTGCGGCAACCCGAGAGCAGACACGCGCTGAAACCCATGAGCGAGCCTATAACGAAGGTCTTGAAGCCGGCAAGGCGCAAGCCATAGCCGAGCTCCAAAAAGAACACGACACGCAGATCACCCAGCTCAAGGCCTTGCAGGAAGCGCTGCAAAAAATCAGCTTTGATGCTGATGCCCTGTTTGAGCCCGTTAAAAAACTGAGCGTGCATTTGGCCGAGCAACTGGTGCGCGGCGAGCTTGCGCAATCAGGGCAAACGATTTCCCGACTGGTAGATAACAGTCTGCGCGAACTAAACGCGTCCGGTGAGAAAGCCGTCATTGTGCATCTGAATCACGAAGATCTCGAAGCCTACCGACCCTTGGTAGCGCAATTTGGCGACAGCATGATTCTGCGCCCTGATTCGCTACTTGAACGGGGCAGCGTTCGCGTCTCGCTCGATGGCAGTGTGGTTGAAGACTTGATGCAGCGTCGCATTGATGGCCTGAAAAAATCACTGAGCCAACCTGCAGCACCTAGCTGGCAGGCGGATGGTGGACGACTCAGCGATCGTCTAAACGAATCACAGCGGGGCAGTCAGCAGGTCGAAGATGTCACCGCCGTAGAAACCTCGAGCAGCGACGATGACCTCAACGATTGATTACGCCGATGTGGTTGAGCGCCTGATTGCGCAGACCCGCACTCCGCCTGCTTGCAATACGGGCACACTGGTGCGACTGGTTGGCATGACGCTCGAAGCGCGCGGCATCATGGCGCCGCTGGGTGCCTTGTGCGAAATCGAAGGCAATGGTGGAAACAAAATCTCTGCCGAAGTCGTTGGCTTTAATGATCAGACACTTTTTCTGATGCCTTTTACCGAGCCCATCGGTATTGGTCCTGGTGCTGCTGTGCGTGTACTCGCCAATTCATCCGAAGCGCGCTTAGGCGATGGTTTGCTGGGGCGTGTTATTGATGCGTTCGGCGAACCACTGGATGGCGGTCCACCACCGGATTGCCCCGACCGACTTGCCTTGTTGGGATTGCCGCTCAACCCGATGGAGCGCGGTCCGATCAATCAGATACTCGATGTGGGTGTCAAAGCGATTAATGGCTTGCTCACTATGGGCAGGGGGCAGCGTATTGGTCTCATCGCAGGTTCGGGCGTCGGTAAGAGCTCATTGCTCGGAATGATTACCCGATTTACCAAAGCTGATGTGGTGGTGATTGGATTGATTGGTGAACGTGGACGCGAGGTTCAGGCCTTCATCAACGAAGTGCTGGGCCCCGAGGGTCGCGCCAAATCTATCGTCATTGCCGCACCTGCGAATGTGTCACCCGTGATGCGCTTGAAAGCCACTCACCTGACGCATGTGATCGCTGAATATTTTCGAGATCAGGGTAAGAATGTACTGATGCTCATGGACAGTCTCACTCGAGTCGCGCACGCCCAGCGTGAAATTGGTCTTGCTATTGGTGAGCCGCCCACCGCCAAAGGTTATCCGCCCTCTGTATTTGCTTTGCTGCCGAATTTGATCGAGCGCACTGGTGTTGGACGTCATGGTTATGGTGCTATCACCGCTATTTATACGGTGCTGGCCGAAGGTGATGATGCACAGGATCCGATCGTGGATATCGCGCGCGCGTCACTGGACGGACAAGTCATGTTGTCTCGTAAGCTCGCTGATGCGGCACATTATCCAGCGATTGATCTGAATGGATCGATCTCGCGGGTCATGCAAAATTTATTACCGGCTGATGAGCTCAAGCTAGCCAATCGTGTACGCCGACTCTGGTCCTTATATCAGCAGAATCAGGATCTGATTTCGGTGGGCGCCTACGAAATGGGCTCCAATCCCGAGATCGATCAGGCAATTGCACTTCGCTCGCAGCTGGAAGCTTTTCTTGTGCAGGACATGCATGCCGAAGTGGATCATGACACCACCCGTCAGAACATCCGGCAGTTGCTGGGTCTATGAGACGCCCGCCTGAGTGCATGACAGGCTGTACTACTACCAAGCCAAAACAATGAACAACTGCTGGAATATTCTCGCAGAACGCGCACAGCACGCTACCCGCGAGGCTCAAGCCCGCGTCGTTGACGTTCGTGCGCGGATAGAAAAACTCGAGAGTAGTGAGGCGCATATCGACAAACTGCGCGCAGATTATGTCGAACGCTACAACGCCACGCAAAAAGAGTCCCACAAAATCAGCGACAACATCGCCTACCGACAATTCCTAGATCATTTGCGCGGTCTGCGTCTGCGCGTTGAATCACAAACCTCAGCAGCGCGAGTGCAACTCATTGAAGCCAAAGCCGCATTGCTCGTCGCTCAGCGCGAACAAGCCAAAATGGAAGCGATGGTCGAACGCGATGAACGCAATGCCGAACAAGTCGCGGCGAAAAAAGAGCAGCGTGAATTGGATGCGGCGGGTATACGCTTGTTTAATTTGCGGTAGCCGATCAGCAGACCGGAACATCCCCTACAGAGGCGAATGCTCCGATCTTTCGGTGACCTGATCAGGTAAAGAGAAAGTCTGCCGCCGTCAGCTCGGTGACACCAATGACCGTAATGGTGTTGGATCCGAAGGTGATGACGGTATTCGTATTTTGTTGACTTAGGTTGGACCCTGTAATCAGCGCATCGAAACTGGCACCGCCGATGCCCTTCAATTCGATCTTGTCTTCGCCTTGGCGGAAGTCATGAATCGTATCGGCTCCGTTATTGGCAGAAAAAAAAAACATCTTGGCCAGTTGCGACGCGGGTGAGGTCAATGGTTGAGCTTCCCAAGCGAGAGGCCGCAATATCCCCCCACATTGCATCGTTACCCGTGCCGCTTATCAGGCGGTCATTTCCGCAAATGACATTACCGGCAACGTAGTATTCGGCGTCACCATAAAGTGAATTTTGCGTTACAAACGCGCCAGAGATTGGGTTGTCGCTTGCTGCAAGAATGTCATTGCCGCCCCGGCTGTCAGACATTCCATAAGCATCGCCGAATAAGACGTTAAAATTGGAGCCTGCTCCACCAATCAACACATCATTGCCGCCTTGGCCGCCAGAAATTGAATAGGCATCACCATAAAGGGTGTTTGACCAAGAGCTGCCTCCTCCTGTTAACGCATCATTGCCGCCTTGGCCGCCACGCATTACATAGGCATCACCGTATAGAAGGTTTTCGTAGGATAAGGCGCCTCCAATCAGTAGATCATTACCGCCCTTGCTACTAGACATTGAATAGGCATCGCCGTAGAGATTGTTTAAGCTGGAGTTAACACCACCGATCAGCAAATCATTACCGCCCCGGCTGTTGTCAAACATGTCGCCCGCATCCCCGTACAGATAGTTTTTGGCGCTGTTATCGCCCCCTTTTACCGCGTCATTGCCACCCCGACTATCGGTCATAGTTTCCGCGTCGCCGTAAAGGAAACTATTGCGGTTTTCTTTTCCTCCAATCAGCACATCATTGCCACCCCGACTAGCGGTCATAGTTTCCGCATCACCGTAAAGGACATTATTGAAGTTGCCTTTCCCTCCAAACAGCACATCATTGCCACCTCGACTATCGGTCATAGTTTCTGCATCGCCGTAGATAGTATTTTTTTCTCCATCAATGCCAACCAGAATTTGTCCTCTGGCCTTTGCTTCGAGCGTTCCTGCCGTGTCTCCATAGATTGTAGCCATGTCAATTCCCTCATCAGAGTATTCAGAGGAGAGCAATTTCTTCTCTGACAGCCCGTGGCGTGCTGCATATCTATGTTTGTCTGGAAGTTTCAGGGACGATTGACGTGCATCAAGCCGACGTCGTTAGCGACACTGGACTAGTACATTGGCGTCCCAACTCGTTGTTAACAAGCGTTGTAACAAAACCAGTATCGTAACGATCCTGCGCAGCCTGCCGGGCAAACTTTCGCCGCCACGCAGTGCCTGATGAGTTGCGCTGTCTTATTCCGCCAGCAAACTACGCAATATCCACGCGTTTTTCTCATGAATCTGCATACGCTGCGCAAGTAATTCGCAGGTGGGTTGATCGCAGGCCAGTTCGGTGTAGCCGAACATAGCGCGCGCCAAGCGTGCAATCGTTTCCTGACCTTCGACGAGCTCGATCATCATCTCGCGTGCTTTGGGTCGTCCCTGAATTGGTTTGATCGATGTGAGTTTGGCGAATTCTTCATAGCTGCCCGGTGCGCGTTCGCCTAGTGAACGAATGCGTTCTGCAATGAGATCAACCGCAGTCCATTGTTCGGTATAGAACTGCATGAATAACTGATGCAGCGTCTGGAACATCGGACCAGTCACGTTCCAGTGGAAGTTGTGCGTCTTCAGGTAGAGCGTGTAAGTGTCTGCAAGAAGCTGGCTGAGACCGTCGACAATTCGCAGGCGGTCGGCATTGCTCATGCCGACATCAACAGGGGGAAGCGTGGAATCGCTGCTAGACATGAAACCTCCATCAATTTGAAAAGTGCTGCATTTTAGGCATCACTTGTCAAAATTGTCATGCTTGCTGTATGGACTTTTCCGAAAGCGGCGATTCAAGAGACAAAAAAATCCCCGACGAGTGAGCCGGGGATCGTTGTTCGCTGAGTTGTATCAGGTAAACGAAACCGTCAATCCACCCAGATTGAGTTGCGAGAATGCGCTCGACCAAACTTCACCGCGTTTGATAGGCAAAGCATTGGTCCAGCTGCCGGTGCTGACGATTTCACCGGCTTGCAAGTTTGGCGCGTCCGCACGTTGTTGCAGCTGCTGGTGCAGCGCCAACAGCGCATGCAGCGGGCTACCCTGCACGTCCCTGCCAAAACCTGCTGCGCACAAGCTGCTGCTGCCGGCTGTGCTGCGCGACACAGACATCGTTGCTGAGGCTAGCACTTCGGGCAGGCTGCGACGGCTTTGACGTGAAATCATGCGTGGCTCACCCACAATCAGTGCTTTGTGCATTCCGAATGCTGCCACGGCATCAGCGGCCTCGAACTCCCAGTGGCGGAAAGGCGAGGTTACTACCTCAAAGCCATGTGCAATCCATTCCAGACAGTCCGAGATATCTTCCAGTGTTGCATCTGGAGCGGGCGTACGCGCGAGCTTGAAAATCAGCTGCGGTTCCAAGCGAGGCTGTTGAGATTTACTCAGGCTATGCGTGGCCAAGTTATCCATCGCGTAATGGACGGTGCTGTCATACAGGGTGGACCAGATCGGCGCCGTCAGACTGCCTTTGCCATAGACATTCCAGAGCTTTTGATTGGAGAAGCCTATCTTGCGGCCTACGGGGTTCTCGCCCTGGGCAGTCCGTATTTTGACGATACTTAGCGCGACATCGTAAGCATCGTCGATCGAGAGTTTACCGTCGGCAGTGAGCAAAGGCATTAGCGTACCGCTCGTGCGTGCCTTGATCAGAGCGTGGGCCAGACGGTTGGCCTGAGTCGACATCAACATACGGTTCCCCTTGTGTAGAGAATTTGTTTACCATTGAGTCACAAATTAAACTCAATAATAAAGATTGTGGCGGTTAAGTGCAAATAATTGCTGCAAATTTACATTTATGGCGATAAAACAAGGGGTTGGGCTGCGCGGAGCAGGCACTTGGGTCAATTTGCAGAATGAAAAGTGCGATAAGGATGTAGACCGACTATCATTCCCACAATTCAATTCTTTCGATCCCAACATAAAGCACTACTTTTATAAAACTAGAAAGTTTTCTAGTGAGAAACTTTTTCAAGTTATTGATTATTAAGGTTTTATGGCCGATTATTGCGTCTGGCTTACCCTAAAATGCGGCTTTGTTTATTGTCTTCCTGACCCATGGAAATTTCCTTCAAAAAAGAAATCGAGCAGCTAAGGCTAGGTCAGGGCGAGGAGTTTCATGGTGAGGGCATTCTGGCCATTACCAAGGCCTTGCTGCAGTCGGGGGTGTCCTACATCGGCGGTTATCAGGGCGCGCCGGTGTCTCATTTACTCGATGTGATGGTGCAGGCCCGCGAGCTGGTCAGCGAGCTTGGCGTACATGTCGAGGCCTGCTCGAATGAAGCTTCGGCCGCGGCCATGCTGGGTGCTTCCATTCACTACCCGGTTCGGGGTGCGGTCACCTGGAAGTCAATTGTGGGCACCAATGTGGCTGCCGATGCGCTGGCCAATCTCGCGTCGCCCGGCGTGACTGGCGGCGTGCTGATGATCATCGGCGAAGACTACGGCGAGGGCGCGTCGGTGATTCAGGAGCGCACGCATGCGTATGCGATGAAATCCACGATGCTGCTACTGGATCCGCGGCCCGAATTGTCGACGATGGTCGATATGGTTGAGCATGCGTTTGCGATGTCCGAGGCATCGAACATGCCCGCGATGATGGAGCTGCGTATACGTGCCTGTCATGTGCGCGGCAGTTTCATCAGTAAGGATAATCGTGCACCGGTGGTGTCCTCGCTGGCACCGCTGAATGAGCCGGCGAATTTTAATTATGAACGTCTCGCGCATCCACCGGCCACCTTCCGCCATGAAAAACTCAAAATCGATGAGCGTTTGCCGGCAGCGCGTGATTACATCGTCAAGCATGGTCTGAATGAACATCACCACGGCAAGCTTCCCGATATCGGCATCATTATTCAGGGAGGTCTGACGAATGCCTTGCTGCGCTCGTTGCAGCAATTTGGTCTGGCGGATGTATTTGGTACATCCGATGTGCCGCTGCTGATTTTGAACGTGACCTATCCACTGGTGCATGAGCAGATCGCCGACTTTGCGCGCGACAAGCGGGCAGTGCTGGTGATCGAAGAAGGCTCACCTGATTACATCGAACAAGAAATCGCTACCTTGCTCAGACGTCGCGATCTGCAAACTGCCTTGCACGGTAAAGATATATTGCCGGCCACCGGTGAAGTCACGCCCGAAGTCATGATGCGAGGACTGCTGCGTTTTTTTGCGAAACATTTTTCGAATGCAGACACGCGCAACGTACAGGCAATGCTATATGCTACCAATACACGTCGCACGCGCATCGCAGCACAATTAGACAAAGCCTTGCCCGCGCGTCCGCCGGGCTTTTGCATTGGCTGTCCGGAACGACCTGTGTTTTCTGCGCTCAAGCTCGCGCAAAAGGAACTGGGGCCTGTGCATGTCGCTGCTGATATTGGTTGTCATTCGTTTGCGACCTTTGAACCTTTTTCGCAAGGGCATTCGATTTTAGGTTACGGCATGAGTCTCGCCAGCCGTGCGGGCGTCTCACCGATGATGGCGCGACGTGTGATTTCCATCATGGGAGATGGCGGGTTTTGGCATAACGGTTTGCTGACAGGTGTGCAGTCGGCGCTGTTCAATGGTGATGATGCGGTGTTATTGATTTTCAAGAACGGCTACACGTCTGCCACCGGTACTCAGGAGATCATTTCCACGCCCGAGGCCGCAACAAAATTGCAGGCAGGCGACAAGCTCGCCAGTCTGACAGCCAGCAATCGCACCATTGAAGACACCCTCGTCGGTCTGGGAGTGAAGTGGATGCGTACCGTGCATTCTTATCGCGTTGCGGTAATGCGCGATGTGGTTCGAGAAGCACTGACCACGGATTTTAATGGCCTGAAAGTCATCATCGCCGAAGGTGAATGTCAGCTTGAACGTCAGCGACGCATTCGCCCGTGGCTTGCTGCATTGCAGGCGAGGGGTGAGCGCGTAATGCGCGTGAAATACGGCGTCGATGAAGATGTATGCAATGGTGACCATGCCTGTATGCGGCTTTCTGGCTGTCCCACACTGACGCTTAAAGACAATCCTGATCCATTAAAGGTGGATCCGGTGGCGACCGTCATTGATGGCTGCGTGGGTTGCGGCTTGTGTGGCGAGAATGCGCATGCTGCAACACTGTGTCCAAGTTTCTATCGCGCTGAAGTCATACAAAATCCGCGCTGGCATGAGCGCATCATCGCTACGCTGCGCTCAACCGTGCTGCGTGTTCTACAACCAGCATGATGATGAACCGAATCAGTACAGAAAGTACCGCAAAGTGAGTTTGATGCACAACACGACAGATGAAACATCTGCAGCCTCAGCAGTGCCGCAGCCGCTATCGGTGCTGATTGGTGCGCTCGGTGGCGAGGGCGGTGGCGTACTCAGTGAATGGCTCACTGCGATTGCGCGTCATGCTGGCTATGCAGCACAAAGCACCTCCATACCCGGCGTCGCGCAACGCACAGGCGCGACCACGTATTTTTTCGAGATGTATCCGGTGCCCATGTCGCAGCTGGGCGGGCGTCATCCTGTGTTCAGTCTCAATCCGATACCCGGCAGGCTGGATGCATTGGTCTCTTCCGAATTACTAGAAACCGCCCGAGCTGTGAGTAACGGTTTGCCGTCATCTGAACGTACGCTCATCATTACCTCATCTTCACGCACACTCACCAATGCCGAACGCAGTCATCTCGGTGATGGCCGTCTGGATGATGCAGCGCTGCTCGCTATCGTACAAAGCGCTTGCCGCGCGCATCATGTGCTGGATATGCAGCGTATCGCACGCGATAACGTCACCGTTGTCAGTGCCGTGATGCTGGGTGCGATTGCGGGCAGTGGCTTGCTGCCCTTTTCAAAAGAAGATTACATCGCCATCGTGCGTGACAGTGGGCGTGGTGCTCAGGCCAGTCTCGCAGGTTTTGAAGCCGCGTGGCAGTGGGTCAGCGAGGGTCGCCAGCAAGCCGCGTTTGCAAAGCAGCTAGTGGATGATACCGTTGCTGCATCAGGGCCGTCGGTACTGAATGAATTTCCAGTCGCTGCGCGTGACTTGCTTGCGCTCGGTCTGGCGCGCGTAACTGAGTATCAGGATGCCGCGTATGGTTCGCTGTATCTGGAACGCATGCGTCAAGTGTGTGACGCTGAGGCCAGTGCTAGCACTAGCATCTCTTCCAATGCTGAGGCTGTCGTTGACGCAGATATGGAGGAGGGCATCATTACCCGCGACGTCGCGCGCTGGCTGGCACTGTGGATGGCGTATGACGATATTGTGCGCGTTGCGGATCTGAAAAGTCGCGCCGCACGTAGCCAGCGAGTGCGCAATGAAGTGCGTGTTGCCGCTGGTGATGTACTCAAGACCTATGAGTACTTCAAGCCCGGTGTCCCGGAAATCGCTGCGCTCTTGCCGGTGCCACTGGCTGAGCGATTGAAAGATATGAACCGTCAGCGTCTTGCAGAAGGTCGCGCTGCATGGGAAATGCCAGTCAAGCTAGCCTCGCATACGATTGTGGGTACGCTGTTACTCCGTCTGCTCGCTGGGATGAAACATCTCCGGCGCTGGGGTAGTCGTTATGCGGAAGAACAGGCACTTATTGACGCATGGCTGACAGCGGTGAAGGAAGGTGCAAGGGAAGACAGATCACTTGGTTTTGAAATCGCGCAGTGCGGTCGTCTAATCAAAGGTTATGGCAGCACCAATGAACGTGGCCGGGACAACTTGCTGCATGTGATTCGCCATCTCGCATCACCGCCATTCGGTAGTGTTTCTGAGCGCACCATCGCCATACGCCGCGCTCGCGAAGCTGCACTAGCAGATGATGCTGGCATGGCGCTCGACAAAACACTCAATGAACTCGGTGCACCGCCCCGCGCGATCAAGGCCCAGCCCATACGCTGGATGCCGCGCAGTCGCATTACGACAGGACCCGCCAAATGACAAAGACAGTGATTTATGAAGTGCGCGTGGAATTCGGTGACTGCGATCCGGCCGGCATTGTGTGGTTTCCGAATTTTTTTCGCTGGATAGATGCCGCATCCCGCCACTTTTTTATCGAATGCGGTGTGCCGCCTTGGCAGGAAACGCGGCAAAGCATGGGTCTGATAGGAACACCGCTGGTCGATACGCAAGCCAGCTTCAGCAAGACCGCCAGCTACGGTGATGTACTGCAGATTCACACGCAGATCAGCGAGTGGCGCAACAAGAGTTTCGTGCAGACCTATCGCGTGATGCGGGGTGATGACGAGATCATGCAGTGTACTGAGGTCAGAATCTTTGCGGCGGACAAGGTCGGTGGCGGAATACGTGCGATGGCGGTGCCGGAGGAGATTCGTGGGATGTGTTCGTGATTGAGGCAAAGACGCTGGATCCCGGCTTTCGCCGGGATGACATTTTAAGAGCCGCTGTCCTAAAAATCGTTATCCGCGCGGAGGGTGTGGCGGGGGGGCATGCAGCATGCTGCGCGCCCTGCAAGGGGGTGGCAGCGTCTTTCGTTGAACTCCTGAAGTTTTTTTGATGAACGTGAATCAAAAAACTCAGGAATCAAGCCGAGTCAAAGACGCTTACTCCAAAAATGTTCCATGCTGAGCCTGCGCCGAGATGACATTTTAAGAGCTACTGTCCTAAAAATCGTCATCACTTGCATGTGATGACCGCTGCGTGGGCGTATCGCATGCGATCCGAATTCCCCACTCGCTCCCGGCGTAGGCCGGGATCCAGCGTCTTTCGTTGAATGCCTGAATTTTTTGCGATGCCCTCACATCCCTCACATCCCTAACGGACTCACCCCAACCCAGCGCACATGCAGCCACAGCATGAACACCACGCCGGCACCCAATCCAACGACGAGTGTCAGCAGGCTATTGGCCACTGCGGCCGACGGATAGACGGTAGCGTTCATGCGATCGCGGCGACGCGATACGCGGAAATCCAGCACAGCCCAAATTAGAAAGCCTCCGAAGAGCAGCACATCGGCCAGATTGCCGTTAGCGAGCAGGTGCGCCAAAGCCCAGATTTTTACTGCGGCGACCATGGGATGACCGATTTTGGCTTTGATGATGTTGCGTGGGACATAAGCTGCTGCAAGAAGAACGAAGGCCACAAGATTTAGCAGAAGGGCCACATGCCGTGTCCAGATCGGTGGCTGCCACAGTGCGATCGGCGTCATGCGCGCCTGATCGTAGCCAACGATGAGCAGAATGAAGCCAGCGATCGAGAGCACAGTCACCAGGCCTTTCCATTTCAGCTCGCCCAGCCGCTCGATCATGTTTGTGCGCCAGTTGTCAGCGAAGACGCGCGTTGAGTGCGCGCCCAGAAAAAGAATCAAACCAGCGATCAGTAGGGCCATAGCGTGTTCCATCGTCAGATTATCGAGAGCTTGCTTTGTCGGGCGGCTGGTGACCTTGCGCCCTTGTGTCCGGCGGTAGACCGTTACATGACATACCGCCACCATCGGCCGAAGTGTACCGGATTGGCCGGGCCTGGGCTGTGAGTCGTTTATGATGGGCGCTGCAGCCAGCAACGGCTAATAATACCAAGCAAAGGAGATGACTCATGGAGCAAAGCAAGATCCATAAACGCCAGATTTTGGCTGCCGTTATTGGCAATGCCCTGGAATGGTATGACTTTGTGGTGTACGGCTTCCTCACCGTGATCATCTCGCGTTTATTCTTCCCCTCGGACAGCGAATATGCGTCCTTGCTGATGGCGATGGCCACCTTTGGTGTTGGGTTTTTCATGCGTCCGGTGGGCGGCATTCTGATTGGCATGTATGCGGATCGCAAGGGTCGCAAGGCAGCGCTGCAGCTCATCATTCTGTTGATGACGATATCCATAGCGATGATCGCTTTCGCACCGACCTACGCGGCCATTGGTGCAGCGGCGCCCGTGCTGATTGTGCTGGCGCGACTGCTGCAAGGCATGGCGACCGGCGGTGAGTTTGCTAGCGCAACCTCATTTCTGGTCGAAAGTGCGCCGCCTGGCCGTCGCGGGTTTTATGGTTCGTTGCAAATGGTGGGCCAGAGCGTTGCCGCACTCGCAGGTGCGACGGCAGGCATGCTGATTACCCAGGGACTCACGCCAGAGCAAATCGATAGCTGGGGCTGGCGTTTGCCTTTCATTTTTGGTTTGCTGATTGGTCCGGTGGGATTGTGGATACGTCGGCACTTGAAGGAAACCGAAGCGTTTGTTGAAGCTAGCCAATCCACTGAAGAACCGGTAGGGCTGATGGCGTTGTGGCGTTTGTATCGCCGCAGCATTGCGGTGTCATTTGGTCTGGTGGTCTCTGGCACGATCATGTACTACGTCGTATTGATCTATATGCCTACTTATGCAAAAACCCAACTCGACATACCGCTCGGTCAGGCCTTCATTGCTCAGGTAGCGGGACTTTTGTGTCTGACGGTGGGTACGCCATTTTTTGGAATACTGTCAGATCGCATTGGTCGCCGTCCCGTGCTGATGCTCGCTTGTGCGTTGTATTTCATTTTGCCTTATCCGCTGTTTTCATGGCTGCAGGCTGATCCAGGATTGTTTCGCTTGGCGGTGATGCAGGTGATCCTCTGTAGCGCGGTCGCAGTAGGTTTTGGTGCGATATCGACCGCGCTGGCAGAACAGTTCCCGGTACGCATGCGCTCGACGGGTCTTGCGCTGGCGTATAACTTTGCTGTCATGTTGTTTGGTGGTTTCGCGCAGCTGATCGTGACCTGGCTGATCAAGGCCACCGGCACACCATTGGCGCCGGCGTATTACGTGATGTTTGGTGCGGTAGTGGGTTTAAGCGCGGCGTATTTTCTGACTGAGCGGTTTCGGGATGAGGTCTTGCATTGAGCTGCAAGCCGTCGTACCTATTTTTTTAAATTTTTATACGTGCTGTTAGCCGCAGCATGCCGTCGAGATAAAACCTGATGCGAAATTTTTTGATCCTTCTGTTGTTCACTCTTGCGTTGCCAATTGCCCAGGCTGAGGAAGTCTACGGCCCCGAGCTTGAGGGCTTCGACTATCCGTGGCCTGAGTTTCGGTTTCATTTCACTTCGCAGCGGCAGTCGATGCAGATGGCTTATCTCGAGCTTATCCCAGAAAAACCAAATGGTCGTACCGCCGTGCTACTGCATGGTAAAAACTTTTGCAGCGCGACTTGGGAAGGGACAATGCGTTTTCTGCAGCAGCAGGGCTATCGTGTAATCGCACCGGATCAGATCGGCTTTTGCAAGTCCAGTCGACCTGCGGCGTATCAGTACACTTTTCATCAGCTCGCTCACAACACCAAAGCCTTACTAGATTCACTGGGCATCGCCAAAGTCACCGTCATAGGCCATTCCACTGGCGGCATGCTGGCCACGCGGTTTGCACTAATGTTTGCCGATAGAGTCGAGCAGCTGGTGATGGTCAATCCGATTGGTCTTGAAGACTGGAAGGCCGAGGGTGTGCCCGCGCTGTCGGTTGATGAATGGTATGCGCGCGAACGCAAGGTGACTGCGACGATGATTCGCAACTACGAGCGCAGCACCTATTACGTGAATGAGTGGCGACCCGAATACGAGATTTGGGTGCAAATGCTCGCGGGTATGTATCGCGGGCCGGGTGGATTCATCTTTGCTTGGCATTCTGCTCTGTTATACGACATGATTTTTACGCAGCCAGTGTTGTATGAATTCCCGAATTTGCGTGTACCTACGTTGCTATTAATCGGCGAGAAAGACAACACGGCGATTGGCAAGGACATCGCACCGCCTGAGGTGAAATCACGGTTAGGAAATTATCCTGCACTAGCACGCCGCACGGCTGCTGCGATTCCCGGTGCGTCGCTGGTGTTGTTTCCCGAGCTAGGACATGCGCCGCAGATGCAGGATCCGGAACGATTTCATCGCGCGCTCATCGAGGGCTTGAATCGTCGTGCGCCATAGAATTCACATCCTCTGAACCATCATTGCTTTACGATCCTTTAACTATTCTTTCATCATGACCCAAGCACCCAGCGCAGAAGACCAATTCGATGAGCATGCATCACGCCGTCTGGAATCCATTTATCTAACGCCCGATGTTGTGGCTCAGCGCGCGCAGGTCATGGCCTTGCTGCACGCGCAGCCGGGACAGCATGCGCTGGATATTGGCTGTGGCCCCGGCCTCACCACGCAGGCGCTGGCCGAAGCCGTGGGTGACACCGGACAGGTGTTGGGCGTGGACATCGCGGCGCCTATGTTGACGATTGCGCGTCAGCGTTGCGCGGCTACGCCTCAGGTGCGATTCGAGTTGTGCGACGTGAATGCCTTGCCTTGTGACGATGCCAGCATTGATATCGCGCTCGCCTCACAGGTGTATGAGTATGTTGAAACGATCGATGCCGCACTCAGAGAGCTAGCCCGCGTGATACGGCCGGGTGGCAGGGCGGTGTTGGTGGATACCGATTGGGAGTCTGCGGTCTGGGCTAGTCACGATGATGTGCGCATGCGCCGCGTGCTGGAGACCTGGAATGAACACATACCGCATCCGCAGTTGCCACGCACATTAAAGCGTCGCATGGAAGAAGCAGGGTTTGATTCTGTCACGGTGACGGTCGTGCCTTTGCTGAACTCTGTGTATGACCGCCAGACGTACAGCGTCGGCATGATGGATATGATCGGCGGTTTTGTTACAGGTCGCAATGGATTGAGCGCCGAGGATATCGCGGCGTGGAAGGCCGATGCTGTGGCTATCGGTGCCGAGAATGGCTATTTTTTCAGTCTGAGTCGATATGTGTTTGTGGGCGAGCGGGCGTAGGGGCAGTGTGAAACTTTAATTCGGTTGTTAAAGTTCACGAGCAATTTTTTTCAGGTGGTCAACGAAAGACACTGGATCCCGGCCTGCGCCGGGATGACGGTAGAAATTTTACAGCCACCTAAACAGCCACCTAAACACCCACCTAAACACCCACCCAAGCACCCACCTAAACACCCACCCAAGCACCCACCGTCATCCCAGCGCGGGATAACTTGTGACGTGCTGTTGACCTCAAAGTCGTCATCACCTGCAGGTGACGACTGCTGCGTGAGCGTATCGCATGCGATACGAATTCCCCACTCGCTCCCGGCGCAGGGTGGCGCGGGGGTTTCAGACCGCATGCGGTCTGCCCGTGAAACGATTATGGCGTCCTCGCCATGATGCGCCCTGCAAGGGGGGATCCAGCGTCTTTCGGTGTACACAAGTAGCGTCTTTCGGCGCACACAAGTAGCTTCTATTCGAAAAGATCCGCTTCAAACCTGGGCTGAAATTACGATACTTCCGCGCTACCAACCAATCAAGCCGGGACCTGAGGTTCATCCTGTGCAGATGACGTGCGCTGGTTGAACCACCAGCCTGCCAGAACTACCAGTAACGCACCTGCGGTGCCAGTCAAACTGAGGTGAACGCCGAGATCGTGGAATTTCAGCAGATCCATGGGCAACATCTCTGCGACTTGTAATTTGATTGCGACATCCGTGGCGATCATCGATCCACCCAGATAACCCAGTAATGCAGCGCCCATCGTCACCACGGCGGGTACGCGATCCATGATGCGCAGAATGACTGAACTGCCCCAGATCACGACCGGGATACTGACCATAATGCCGAATACGATCAGTATCAACTTGTGATCGGCGCTCGCTTGTTCGGCGGCGCCGGCCACCGCGATCACGTTATCAATACTCATGACCAAGTCCGCGATGATCACCGTCTTGATCGCGGTGAACAGACGATCACCGCCGTCAATCTCATCGTTGTCTTCTTCCTGATTGAGTAGTAGCTTGACCCCAATCCAGAGCAGCAGCAAACCGCCAATGATTTTCAGATAGGGCACCGTGAGCAGCGTGACGGCAAAGGCAATTAGAGCGATGCGAATCACGATCGCTCCCAGCGCGCCACCGACGATACCTTTAAAACGCATATCCTCCGGTAGGTTCCGGCAGGCGAGGGCGATTACGATCGCGTTATCACCGCCCAGCAGAATATCAATCAAAATGATCTGGCCGACGATCACCCAGTTCAGTTCCTGGAAAAACTCAATCATGTTGACTCCCCGGTGTCGTATGACGCAGCACTGCTGACAACACTTGTTGATTCTTGTCGATGGCCTGATGCGGCCAGCCGTTTATGGTGTTGTCCGTCTGCGATTTGCAATCTATCTAATTAGGTCGTTGGTAAGCTGCTGCCAGCAACGTACTTGGATTAATGAGACAGGTTCTTATTCTTTAATCCCTTTTTCTTCACGCACCTGCCGCGCAATCGCCTCGACCTGCTCGTCACTCATGCCGAACTGGCGTTTGAGTAACTGTAGGCGTGCGCTTTCTTCTTCGGTCACGATGCCATCGGCGAGCGCTTCCCGTATCTCGGTTTCGTACATGATCTCGCGTCGCTCAACCTGTGCGGTATAGGCGGTTGCAACGACACCCGTGAGAATCGCTGCAAGCGCAATCGCCAGCACCTGCGTTATCACGACAAGAATCACGCCAAAAATCGTGACCGGGTCTACGTTGCCCCAGCCGGAAATAATCGTCAGCAAATACCATTTCATCGTGGCCGGTATTGAGGGGAAAACCTCAGGCTGCGCATGACCTTCGGCGATGTAAATCATCGAAGAGAATAACAAGCACGAGATCAGCAGGAGAAACATCGCAGACGCAAACGAATCTCGTTCTGCTTTGACCGCTTCGATTAGGTCGGAGAGCGCGCTGTTATAACGCGACAGTTTGAAAATCCGCATCAGACGGAACAAACGCAGGAAGCGCAGATCCAGGCCCGGGAATAGCAGCTGGGCATAGAACGGCACCGTGCCGAAGAAATCGATAAATCCGTAGAAGCTGAATATGTATTCTTTGCGACCACGCCATGCGCCGCCGTCCTGCTTTTTGTATTTGACGCCGTACGACCAGACGCGCAGTACATATTCCAGGGTGAAGATCATCACGCTGGCTACATCAAAAATATGGAAATACGTTGCATAGGCCTCGTGCAGTTCATGCACCGATTCCAAGATGATCGCTATCACGTTCAGAACCACTACGCTTGCGATGAAGATTTCGCAGGCGCGGGCGGCCTTATTTTCTACCGAGCCTTCTAGCAGATCGTAAATGCGCGTTTGCAGGGATTTCATGTCTCGACAATAAGCCCGGTTCAGACGGGTTTCATTGGTTAATGGGTCTGCGCCATTTGGCGTGCGACTTTGTTACTGATTTGAACAGGCGGTCGTATTATATCGCCCGCCCGATGTGATTAATGGAAATATTCGGAGCTTCAATTCAAAAATAATCGTGATTACAGTGTTGCTGATTTAGCAGTTATTAATTTAACACTTGATAATTTAATCATGTCATTGCGACTTGATTGCCAACAGCCTTTTACAGGCGATACACTTCTTCACCGCAGAATCCTCCATTCAGCGCAGTAAAAATATAACAACTTTTCTGGCGCAAAAACCCATGCAGGCAGATATCAGCACTCATTCAGTCCCGAACACGTTCCGTCGGAAAATGTACAACGCATTGCTGGACGAGACCTCTGACACCGGAGCGCGGGGCGCGATCAATCGTTTTATTTTCTTGTTAATCCTGCTGAACCTGCTGGCCTTGTTGCTGGAGTCGGCGCCGGCCATTGAGGCGGAGTATCGTCAGCTGTTTCATTGGTTTGATCTTTTTTCTGTCGCCATATTTTCGGCGGAGTATCTGTTGCGCGTTTATCTGGCGCCGGAAGATCCCGACTTCGCTAATGCGTCAATGCCGCGACTAAAGTATGTCACCAGCTTTATGGGGGTTATCGACCTGCTGGCGATACTGCCTTTCTTCCTTGGCTTGTTTTTCATGCTCGACTCCCGCCTCCTACGGGTCTTGCGTCTGCTGCGTATCCTCAAAATCACACAACTGTTACGCGAAGGACTACGCGAGTTCAGAGAACTCAATCGGGGGCGCACGTTGCGTCAGCGCGTGCACGCACTGCTCTTTCCAAGTGAATACGGTGGTCGGCTCAACGAGATCATCGAAGTTTTTCTTATTTTTTGGATTGTGCTGTCGGTGTTATCGATTGTGCTGGAATCTGTCGATAGCATACGCTTGCATTTCGGTGCGCATTTTGCGTGGCTGGATGCTGCATCGTTTATTGTTTTTGCGACCGAATACGTACTGCGTATTTACGCCTACCCGGAAGAAGATCGCTCTAGCACTGCGCTCATGCAGCGCTTCCGCTTCATCAAATCACCGTCCGGATTACTAGATCTGATCGCCATTCTGCCTTTCATGCTGGAGCTGGTACTGGGCGGCACGCTGGATCTACGCTTCCTGCGAATCATCCGTATGGTGCGGCTGCTGAAGCTCGGTCGCTATTCTTCTGCCAGCGACACCATGTTCGCCGTGATCCGCAAAGAGACGCCGGTTCTGCTGGCGGCACTGTTCATGATCGCCTTGTTGGTGTTCATGATGGCAGCGTTTGGTTATCTGTTGGAACGCGATGCGCAACCGGATAAATTCGAGAATATTCCTCAGTCGATTTATTGGGCCGTGATTACGCTGGCTTCGGTCGGCTACGGTGACATATCACCGGTCACGCCTGGTGGGCGCTTCATCACGGTCGTGCTGGCATTGGTCGGCATTGGTCTGTTTGCGATCCCGGCGGCGATTATGGCCTCGGGATTTACTGATCAGCTGCGTATGAATCGCGAAAAGCTTAAGCAGGACTTGTTGGCAGAAGCCCGTGCCGGTGTCTTTGATGAGCCTGCCCGTGAAGCTTTCATACACAATGCAAAGCATCATCACCTGACGGCATTGGAGATTCAACAGTTAATCGATGAAATAGAAAAGGGCGATGACAGTATTGAAACCAGCCGTGGTGAATTTGAGTCGCTGGCGCTAGCCGCTAAAAATCCCGAATTTGCAATTGCGCAGTACCACACACTGGTCTCCCGGCTACGCGAACTTGCTGCCGTGGCAGATAGCGCTTATATCCGCGAGCATCTCGATAAGCCGGGGCAGGCTACTGATCTGGACCGCGCGATATGGCAGCAGATTGATCGTTCGAGATCAGACAAAGCGTAGTGGGTGCCGGACCACCGGCCTGTTTTTGAATGCAAGCTATCGGAAGTGAGAGTGAAACCCATGAAAAAATTCGACTTGTGTGTCATCGGTGGCGGCCCCTCCGGATTTGCCGCCACCATGCGTGGCCTGGACTTTGGCAAGAAGGTTGCGCTTATAGAAAAAAATAAAGTGGGCGGCGCGGGTATTTTTAATGGTGCGCTCTCTTCGAAAACGCTGTGGGAGTTATCGGAGAGCTATAAAAATACCCGCCACACTGGGTACGGTTATACCGTGCATGATTGTGAGCTAAGTTACAGCGCTGTGATCAATGAAATGCATCGCGCGGTTGGTGAAAAATACACCCAATTGCGTGAGCAGATAAATTACTTCAAACGTAAAGAATTGCTGACCGAGTTTCAGGGCCACGGCAAACTGCTGAACAAGAACGAGATAGAAATCACGCTCGCCGATGGCAGTACCGAAATCATCTGGGCAGAAAATATTGTACTCGCCATCGGCAGTCGGCCACGTTATCTGCCGAATATTCCGATTGATGAAAAAACCATTCTGACCAGTGACGGCATCGCCTCACTACCTGAATTCCCGAAAAGTATTGTGATTTTGGGCGCGGGCGTAATCGGTTGTGAATTTGCGACTATTTTCTCGAACTACGGACGTACCAAGGTCTTCCTGATTGACAAAGAAGATCGCATTCTGCCGTTTGAAGATGAGGATATCTCGGCTGCGCTGGCCAGTAA
>JAIXYM010000035.1 GCA_027490255.1 Oxalobacteraceae bacterium
GCCAGCGCAGTCAGATACTGGGATTTCGCACTGAAAAAAGTCCGTTGAGCATCGAGCACTTCCAGAAAACTGAATTTGCCATTCTCAAATCCTATCGTCGCCGCTTCATAGGCACTCTTCGCACCGGGTACAACCTCGGTGCGCAGAAGCTCCGCCTCCTGCCGGCGAGCACTAATCCGCTCCATGATCTGGTAAGCGTCGCTGGTCAATGCGATACGGATTGCAACCAATTCATCACGGGCCTTATCCTCTCGGCGCAGGGCTTCGAGCAAGTTGCCCTGGTTACGGTTGTAAAGTGGTATGGGTACTGAAAATCCGAGCATCATCTGTTCGTTCTGTGATTCCTCTCGCCGCCTCACACCCACGCTGACCGTGAAATCTTGCACCGTCTTGCTTTGCTCTACATTGACCAGTGACTTGCGTCGCTCCAGCTCAAGTTGCGCACGCTGGAGCAGCGGGGATGTACGCAAGCGCTGGTCTATCGATTCACGTTCGGGGATCAGCGGGAGCAAGTCAACTTCACCCTGCGCCTCACTGAAGCGCGGCGCGGCATTGCCCCACAGTCTGGTAAGACGCCGGCGCGCATTCCGTAGTTCGCTTTGCGCCTGCGTCAATGCCACGCGCACGCTGGCTTCAGCCACGCGCGCTTTGGTTTCCTCAACCGGAGAGACCTTGCCGGCAGCAACGCGCTTGGCCGCAATATCGGTCGCGCGACGGGAGAGACTGACACTGTCTTTAGCGAGCGCCAGTAGTTCTTGGGCCGCCAGCACATCAAAAAATGCGGCCATCACTTCTGCCCGCACTTTCAATTGACGGCCACCAAGATCTGACAGGGCAACATCACGACCCCGCTGCGCGGCCTCAACGCGTGCGGCGCGTTTGTCACCCCGCTCGATCGGCAGCTCAACCTGCGCGGCGCTTGAGCGAGAGATCCTGCCCGTATTTTCAACCGTATAGCTGAACCCGGGATTGGGTCGCAGAGAGCCTTGCAATACCTGCGCCTCGGTCGCTTCTATCTCACGACGCGCGGTTGCGATGGTCGGATTGACTTCCAGCGCAAGGCGGATCGCTGCTTCCATCGTCAGCGGTCCGGCAGGCTCCTGAAATATGCGGCTGTCATAATCTGCGCTTTGCGGTTCCTCCCACGAACCTGCCTGCGATGGCGTTTGCGCAAAGGCCCAACTGCCTGGCAGCGAGATGCAGATCAGGCTTGCCGCAATAATGCGCAGCCGCACCACCCTAGCACTCGCCGTTAAATTACTTGTTCGTTGTGACATCCGATCCTCCTGAAACAATTACGCGCAAAAACTGACTTCGTCGGGTCAATGGGCAGATGAAAGGCGGCGCAAGATGCGAATGCCTACCAGCCAAAGCGGTTGCGGCGCAGATCGGCGCGACCGATCAAGTGCAAAGCAGGGATAACCGCAGCGACCCGACGATTCAGTCAATCAAACAGCGAGTGGCCAGTTAGGGCGCTCGGGCCTATGGAACGGCGGCGCAGGGGCATGCCCGGCAATCACCGATACCGGATCGGCATGAGGAAGTGAGAGAGTTAAGAGATTGGGCTCGGAGAGCAATCCAAAGATCGCGCCTATCTGGCACATGCTGCAGTCAAGATCGGTGCCGGCGTGTCCGTCCTGCTGTGCTTTTTTGTGTTGGTGATCGTGATGGCCAACATGCTTAGCCACCACATCACGATCATGCTGACAGTACGAACCCACTGCCGCTGCAGCTGCCTGCACGGACATCACGGTGATCAAAACAAGGACAAGTAAGCTTCGCATGGCGTCGAAGTTTACCAGCTTTGCCAAGCGCCACCTTGTCCGATCCGGTCGCACCGAACGCGAAAAACATGGCGAGATCTCCGAAATCGGAACCGCAAAAACCAGATGAACTCGCGTTTAAATTTGATCGCGCGATGCCAGCGCGGTTTTTCTTCGATCGCGTGAAAAGCAATTGAGTTCACGGGTCAAAAATTGATCCTCTAGCCCCCGGAGGTCGGCCAAAATGGCTTTTCGGGGGTCGGATCAGAACAGTGGCACAATAGAGCCCAAGCCCAACCGCCCAAAAGGCGGAGAGACATATACTGTATATTTGTACAGTATAATTAGGCCAGGCTGGAGCACCACCGCAACAGCCACCCCCACGAAGGAGTTATTGAAATGAGAACAAATCTAGCCTACACCAGCCCGGCTGCGAATGATCTCCCTATCCGTCGCAAAGCCGATGTGCAAAGCCTCTGGCGCAAGCGTGGCTGGATGCCACCAAGCGAGTACAGGAATGACTTCGCGCAGTCTTGCCGTCCTGCGATTCTGGCAGGCATGAGAAAGCTTGAACTGGTCAAATGGCGGTAATTGGTTTTTAAAATTGCAATAATCTACACGGGCGCCGAGGCATAGTTTTTAATGCCGCTGGGCGCTCTGGGCCCACTTGTGCCCACCCTTCACTGATTCGTCCCGCATCCAGGCAGCTCTGCCTGACATTCATTTCCTGCTTTTACTGGCTCGCCCGGCCAAGGTATGCGGCGGCGTTCGAACCGCGAATGGCTTAACAACAGAATCTGATTTCGACCTTGCGGCAGAGAGCGGCAGGATTTTAGTTTTCAGATCAAGCACTTCTGGGTAGTGCCAATCTTCTTTGTTTTCACGTCCCGACCAAAAAGCAACGCTGCTCCGTACTGAAAAGCTGATTTATTTAGGACTTACCTGACTTTTATCCGTTTTACGCATAAGCATGTCCGGAAATATTCGTTTGGAAATGAAGCCTTGCTGATTAAGCTTCAGGCTCACAATTTTCATTACGGAGCAAAAGCATGCGATTCATCCAATCTCTGTCCTTCGTCCTCGCGCTTGGACTGGCATCACAAGCACATGCGGCCGAGGTCAGTATTCTCAACGTCTCTTACGACCCGACACGTGAGCTGTATCAGGACTTCAACAAATCCTTTGCCACGCTCTGGAAGAGCAAAAGTGGTGATGACCTGAAAATCAAACAATCACATGGAGGCTCTGGCAAACAGGCACGTGCCGTGATCGATGGTCTGGCAGCAGATGTCGTTACGCTGGCACTGGCCTATGACATCGACGAAATCGCAAATCGTGGCTTCATCGCCAAAGACTGGCAAAAACGTCTGCCGAACAGCAGCGCGCCTTACACGTCCACGATTGTTCTGCTGGTTCGTAAAGGCAATCCCAAGAACATCAAAGACTGGAATGATCTCGCCCGCCCCGGCATATCGGTGATTACACCTAACCCTAAAACCTCTGGCGGCGCACGCTGGAATCATCTGGCGGCCTGGGGTTATGCACTGAAACAGCCTGGCGGCAATGAAAAAACAGCGCAGGAATTTTTGTCGAAGATTTACAAAAACGTCCCAGTACTCGATTCGGGCGCACGCGGATCGACCACGACCTTTGTAGAGCGCGGCATTGGCGACGTGCTATTGACTTGGGAAAACGAAGCTTTGCTGGCCATTAAAGAACTGGGCCCGGAGAAAGTCGAAATCGTTGTCCCGTCGCTAAGCATTCTTGCCGAGCCACCCGTCACCATCGTTGACAAAGTGGTTGACCGCCGCGGTACGCGCAAAGTCGCCGAAGCCTACCTGCAACATCTGTATAGCGACGAAGGTCAGGAAATCGCCGGCAAACATTACTACCGTCCCACCAACGAAAAAATCGCCGCGAAGTATGCGTCACAGTTTCCCAAGCTGAAGCTGTTGACCGTGAACGAGATTGCCGGTGGATGGACCAAAGCGCAGAAAGCCCATTTCGCTGACGGCGGCATTTTCGATCAAATCTACCTCCCCAAGTAAACAGCTCTGCGGCCGGTGACCCAACCGGCCGACCTCCCCAAAAAAAGAAAGGATTCCATATGAACTCAGGACCTAAAGTCCTGGGCAGGCCCTTCTCACGCCTGCTCATTGCCAGCGCGATCGCTGCCACCTTCCCCGCTCATGCAAATGACGCTGCCGAGATCGAGAAACTCAAGGCACAAATCCAGGAACTAGATCAGAGATTACGCATCCTTGATCGCAAGCAAGAAATCGTCAACGACGACGTCGCCGCCAAACAAAAGGCTGCAGCGGTAGTCACCGCGAGCGACAAGGGATTCGGTATCAAATCGTCTGATGGACAATTCGAATACAGGCTTCGTGGCCTGGTACATGTTGATTACCGTAACTTCGACGGCTCAGCACCAGCCGACACAATTTACGATGGCTTCCTTGCACGCCGTATCCGACCGACCTTTGAAGGCACCGTCTTCGGAAAATACGGTTTCCGCTTCACACCAGAATTTGCAGAGAGTGGAGATGGAACTGGCACCAGTGGCATTTCGCAGAACAGATCGCGTGTCATCGATGCATTTGTAGAGGCGCGCATTGATCCCAGCTATTCCTTCCGGTTCGGCAAATTCAAACCCTTTGTCGGCCTGGAACGCCTGCAAAGCGGTTCGGACATCAAATTCATCGAGCGCAGCTATGTCAGTAACAATATCCTGCCGAACCGGGATTTTGGTCTGTCGCTGTATGGTGAAGCGCTGGATAAAAAGCTGAACTACGCGGTCGGCTATTTCAACGGCGTCAGGGATGGCGGTGAAAACTTCACCTCACAAGATGAGAACAATCACAAAGACTTTGCCGCCCGTGTGTTTTCTACCCCCTTTGCAGGTACCGACAGCGCACTGGCAGGTTTAGGTTTGGGTATCGCGGGCACATGGAGCCAGGATTCCAACTCGAATTCGCTACCTTCTTACAAAACGCCAGGACAAGCCTATAACTTTTTTGCCTACACCGGCGCACGATCCAACGGCCGACGCGAACGCATCGCACCGCAAGCCTATTACTACAAGGGCTCTCTGGGCATCATTGCCGAGTACGCGGCGGTGAAACAAGACATCAGCAATACCGCTGGTACCACGACTGCGAACGTCACTAATAGTGCGTGGCAACTCGCCACCTCCTATTTGCTGACCGGTGAAGATGCATCATTCAAAGGCGTCAAACCCTACAGCCCATTCAAATCAGGCGCCGAGGGTGGCTGGGGCGCTTTTGAACTCGTCGCTCGCTATCAGGAAAATAATATCGACCGTAACGCCGTTACCTTTGCCAACACCACGACCGGCTACGCCCTCGGCGCTAAAACCTGGGGCGTTGGTCTGAATTGGTATCTAAATGAAGCCTCCCGTTTCTCGCTGAATGTCGAAAGAACGAAATTCTCTGATGTGAGAATAGGAAGCGTCATGAAAGGCGATACCGAAAACTTCGCCGTGGCCCGCTACCAGCTTGCTTTCTGATAGTGCTTCTTGTTTTCTGCTCGTTCAATCTCCACTTCAACCGGCCTTCGGGCCGGCTTTTTTTTGCTTGCACAGTTCTAAGAGTCGCCAAATTTTTCATTACTAAAGCCAGCGGGTGCTCGACGAAAGACACTGGATCCCGGCGTGCGCCGGGATGACGGTGGGAGTTTTACCGTCGTCTCGATAATTAGCGTCATCACCTGCATCTGATGACCGCTGCGCGGGGGAATCGCATGCGACCCGAATTCCCCGCTCGCTCCCGACGCGGGGGGGGTAGCGGGGGTTTCATGGAGCGTGCCGCACGCCCGCGCAACAGCATTAGCTTGCAAACTAGCGGCGCCATGCAAGGGGGTATCCGGCGTCTTTGCTTTACACACATGCAGGCAATGAAGGTAGAAATTTTGCGGTCGCCTCAACAACTACCGTCATCCCGGCGAACGCCGGGATCCAGTGTCTTTGCTTTTCTCACGCGCATTAGATAACTAGGCAGCTTGCATGCCCAACCCATAACGAAATTGGACTACTCACTTAAGACCCCGAAACGACAAGACCACTCAACAGCAAACAGTCCAATGTTGATCGCCCTGCCCCCCAGAATCCACACCAGTCACCCTCTTTATTCGAATTCCAACTATACAAATGCATAAAAATTCGTTTTCTTTATAACGAAGCAATGGAATCATTGGCGCCCTTCAGACAGAAAAGTCATGCTAAAGATTTCATGAACGCTAACAAAAGTGCGCTTTCCCGGCCGTTTTCTGGCAATCGGGTCTTGCCCGGATTCCAGCTGACACTGGGATTTACCCTGCTATATCTCTGCTTGATCGTGCTTTTCCCCTTGTCAGCGTTGCTCCTGAACACGCTGTCGATGACTTGGGAAGCATTCTGGCAAACCGTGAGCTCGCCGCGCGTGGTGGCATCTTACAAACTCAGTTTTGGCGCTTCCTTAGCCGCAGCCTCGGTCAACGCTGTGTTCGGCACAATACTGGCGTGGGTGCTGGTGCGTTATCAGTTCCCCGGTAAAAAACTGCTGGATGCATTCGTCGATTTGCCCTTCGCACTACCGACTGCGGTAGCGGGCATTGCGCTGACCGCGCTATATGCAAGCAATGGCTGGCTGGGACAGCATCTCGCCAAATTCGATATCAAGGTCGCCTTCACGCCGCTGGGCGTGGCCGTTGCGCTGGTATTTATTGGATTGCCCTTTGTGGTGCGCACAGTGCAACCGGTACTGGAAGACAGCGAAAAAGAACTAGAAGAAGCCGCTGCCTGCCTAGGCGCAAACCGTCTGCAAACTTTCCTGCGCGTGATTTTTCCAACGATTTTTCCTGCGGTACTGACCGGCTTTGCATTGGCATTCGCGCGGGCCTTGGGTGAATACGGCTCGGTGATTTTCATCGCCGGGAACATGCCCATGGTGTCGGAAATCACGCCCCTGCTCATCATCACCAAGCTCGAACAATATGACTACAAAGGCGCGACCGCCATCGCGGTTGTGATGCTGGGCGCGTCATTCGTCATGCTGCTGGCTATTAATCTGCTGCAGACCTGGATGCGTAATAGCAGCAAGAAGGAAAGAAAATGAGTACCGCCAACCCTGCAATGACAATGGCTGCAGAGCCACGTCGCGTTGAACCGCCTTATCTTCCAGCGGCGACGACAGAACCCACTTGGGTCCGTCTGTCGCTGATCGGCATCGCCCTGCTGTTTTCTATTTTGTTTTTGTTTATCCCACTCGCCGCCGTCTTCGTTGAAGCGCTAAAAAAAGGTTGGGAAGCGTATGCAATGGCCATCATGGATGACGATGCGCTTTCGGCCATACGACTGACCTTGCTGACAGCGGCCATTGCAGTACCCGCCAATCTGGTCTTCGGTGTGGCGGCTTCCTGGGCCATCGCGAAATTCGATTTCCGTGGCAAGAGTTTGTTGCTGACACTAATTGACCTGCCATTCTCCGTATCGCCAGTGATTTCGGGATTGATCTATGTCTTGCTGTTTGGCGCGCATGGCTGGTTTGGTGCCTGGCTGCTGGAACATGACATACAGATTCTGTTTGCAGTCCCAGGTATTGTGCTGGCAACGGTTTTCGTGACCTTTCCTTTCGTTGCACGCGAGCTGATCCCGCTCATGCAAACCCAGGGCAACGATGAAGAAGAAGCCGCGCTCGTACTGGGAGCTTCTGGCTGGCGTACCTTCTGGCATGTGACGCTACCCAATATCAAATGGGGGCTGCTGTATGGCGTCATTCTGTGTAACGCCCGCGCCATGGGCGAATTCGGCGCGGTCTCGGTCGTCTCTGGCCACATTCGCGGCGAAACCAACACCATGCCGCTTCAGGTTGAGATTCTTTATAACGAATACAACTTCGCTGCCGCTTTCTCGGTTGCCTCACTCCTCGCCTTGTTGGCGCTGGTGACGCTGGCACTCAAAACATTCATCGAATCACGTTTGGATCATGGTGACGACACCGGTCCACAGGAGCTTGCAAAATGAGTATCGAAGTCCGTAACATCGAAAAACGCTTTGGTGATTTCGTCGCACTAGATAATGTGTCGCTCGAATTTCCCACCGGTGAACTGACCGCGCTGCTGGGTCCCTCTGGTTGCGGCAAAACGACACTGCTGCGCGTCATTGCCGGACTCGAACACGCCGACAGCGGCACCGTCTTACTGGATGGTGAAGATGCATCAGTACGTCATGTGAGAGAACGTCAGGTCGGTTTCGTTTTCCAGCACTACGCACTGTTCAAGCACATGAGCGTGTTTGACAATATCGCTTTCGGTCTCAGAGTCAAGCCGCGCGCACTGAGACTATCCGAAGAAAAAATCCGCGACAAAGTCATGCGTCTGCTGTCGTTGGTTCAGCTGGACTGGCTGGCAGACCGTTATCCATCCCAACTCTCCGGTGGGCAGCGCCAGCGTATCGCATTGGCGCGCGCGCTCGCGGTCGAGCCGCGTGTGCTGTTGCTGGATGAGCCGTTTGGTGCGCTCGACGCCAAGGTCAGAAAAGAACTGCGTCGCTGGCTGCGCCAACTGCATGATGAACTGCATGTCACCAGTATCTTTGTTACGCATGATCAGGAAGAGGCGCTCGAAGTCTCCGACCGCGTCGTGCTGATGAACAAGGGCAAAGTCGAACAGCACGGCGCACCTGATGAAGTCTACAACCACCCCGCGTCGCCTTTTGTTTACGGCTTTTTGGGTAATGTGAATTTGTTTCACGGTCGGGTCAACGAAGGTGTGCTGGATGCCGGCGGTGCCAGCTTGGCCGTTCCCGATCATGCACAAACTATAGACGCCAAGGCTGTCGGCTATGTCAGACCGCATGAACTGGATATCGATCGCTATGCACCCGGCGCGCCCGGTATCGTCGCGCGACTCAAACGTGCCTATGCCATTGGACCACTGGCGCAACTGGAACTTGAGCGGGACGATGACGGCAGCATGATCGAAGCGGCGCTGCCAAGTGAGCGATTCCTCGCGCTGCAACTAAAAGAAGGCGATACCGTTCTGGTCAAACCCCGCAAGGTCAGAGTCTTCTTTGATCAGGCCGCTTGATCAAAAAGTAGATACGTCATGAATTTCCAGCAGCTCAAATCCATTCGAGAGGCCGTTCGTCAGAATTTCAATCTGACCGATGTGGCCAATGTTCTGTTTACATCGCAACCCGGCGTGAGCAGACAAATTCGTGAACTCGAAGAAGAACTGGGCATTGATATTTTTGAACGCAATGGCAAGCGGGTCACCGGTCTCACCGAACCGGGCAAAGATGTCATGCCCATCATTGAGCGACTGCTGCAAGAGGCGGAAAATCTGCAACAGGTTGGTCAGGAATATTCAGGAAAAACTGCCGGCACGCTAGTCATCGCAACGACACACACGCAGGCACGCTACGTATTGCCGCATGTGGTGCAAGATTTCCGACAGGCGTTTCCCGATGTACGGATCTCGCTGCGCCAGAGTTCTCCTGAACACATCGCGGAATGGGTCTTGTCAGGCAAGGCCGACATTGGCCTGGCTACTGAAGGTCTGAAGCAATTCGATGGACTGACCTCTTTTCCTTGCTACGAATGGAACCACGTTGTGGTCATACCCAATACCCATCCACTGCTAGAGAAAAACAAAATCAGTCTTGAAGATCTGGCTTCCTATCCGCTGATTACTTACGATCAGGGATTTACCGGCCGCAGTCACATCGATGACGCTTTTGCAGAAAAAAATATCAGCCCGGACATTGTCCTCACAGCGATGGACTCCGATGTGATTCAGCAATATGTTTCGCTTGGTCTGGGCGTTGGCATCGTTGCATCGATGGCTGCCGAAGATAATCTGAAGTCGGGACTGACGGCGGTTACTGCTGAACACCTTTTTTCGCCCAACACCACGCGCGTTGCAGTGCGCAGCGGCGCTTTTTTACGTCAATACATGATCGATTTTATTCTGCGGCTAGCGCCCTCATTAAAATCTGAAAAATTTTTCAGACTTTCGCGCTAGCCCGCCAAAGTGCTTGTCCACTGAGATTTTTTGTTTTGCAGCACCACATCCACGTTCCAAAAACGCGCTGCGGAGTGTATCTGTTGGGGTGGCAGCATGAAGAACACCTTAGTCAATGCATCGGCCATCACGCAACTGTCGGCAATCACGGTAACGGACGACCAGTGTCGTGGTGAGTAACCCGTGACCGGATTCAGAATGTGGTGATGAATATGGTCGGGGCTGAAGGTGGTATGAGCATCTGAAGAAGTTGCCATTGCCCGCCCATCACTTATTACGATAATTGGGCTTTGGTACAGATTAAATTTTCCAGTATCTGCTAATCCCTTCGCGCTTGATCGCATCCTCTGCGTAGCCAATGCAGCCGATTCAATTTCAAAACGCCATGGATTTCCATCCGGCCCCTCGCCCAGTAAAGACGTCTCACCTGCATCAATCAATGCATGACTTATGCCGTGCGCTTGCAAAGTGGCTCGCGCAAGATCGGACGCATAACCTTGTGCGATACCGTTCAGTGACAAGCCCATGCCACGTTGGTTGATGCGCACTTGCGATGCGGTGGTCTCTACCGCCCGCCAATTAACCCGACGCTGCGCGCGCTCTACATCCCGCCTTAATGGCAAACGGCTTTCAGCAGCAGCCTGCGACCACACCTGCCAGAGCGGCTGCATGCTGATATCAAATGCGCCACCGCTACGTTGGGATATCTGCGAAGACAGGTTCAGAACATCGAGCAATGCTGCATCAGGCTGATGCAGTGTGCCGATGCGATTGAGACGACTGAGTGCACTGTCAGGATCAAACAGACTCATCTGGCGCTCTACCTGACGAATGGCACTCACGGCGGCAGTGAGTGCTGCCTCAAGCTGATCAGCGTTGTCATGCGCTGCTTTAATCCACAAACTTGTACCAAACCCCACCAGCACGCGCTCGCGCCAGATCAGTTTTTCTGGTTGTAATGCGGCATGCACATCAGCCTGATCATCGGTAGCCTTCGCGCCCACCTGTCCAGACAACATACTTCCTGCCAGACTCAGTCCCCAACGTAAACATTGTCGTCGCTGCATTACGCTACTCCCTCTGTGTGAATAGGAAGAATAGGAACCACCGTCCTCGACACTTTTTTCTCCTGAATCAGCGGCAAACAACGCTTGTCGTCCTGATAAATAGAGACACAATCCAGACATTGAAAACATTCACTGTAGTTGACTTCGCCTGTCGGGGCAATGGCCTGATATTCACATCGATGTCGGCAAGACTGGCACGGCGTGCCACATGCCTCACGTCGTGGAATCCAGGACCAGCGTTGCAGAAAATTCACCGAAGCCAGCGCTGCCCCCAACGGGCAGATATAACGGCAATAGCCGCGGTAAACAACAACCCCCAACAAAAGACAGGCCACCGCCCAGAGCACATACGGCCAGTCGCGCTGGAAATAAAAACTGATCGCAGTTTTAAAGGGCTCTATCTCCACCGCTTTTTCTGCAAAGCTTGGAGCGATATAGACTGAAGCTAGTAGCGTGACCAGAACGCCATACTTCACCCATTTCAATTTTTCATCCAGCGCAGCACGTAAACGCTTTTGCCTGATCCCAATGGCATTGGCGAGCAAACTGATCAGCTCCTGCAACGCGCCAAAGGGGCATAACCAGCCGCAGAACGTACCGCGCCCCCAGACCAGCAACGTCACGCCGACGAATAGCCAAAGAATGACCGTCATCGGATCATTCATCAGAAAACTCAAATCTCCACTAGTGCTCAGCGACTCAAGGGCTGCAGTGATGTTGACAATCGTCAGCTGACCTTGCGCATACCAACCTACAAAACCTAGTGTGAAGAGTAAATATGCGGTACGCAGAATTCGTAAACGTCGACTGCTTTCACTGAATCGCTTTTGCGCAATTAGCCCCAGAGTCAGAATGGCTAAGCCGCTCAATAGAATCGCAATATCCTGCCAACGCGATTTCCAGAGATTGATCCATTCACGCCAGGCATCCTGATCTTCCGATAGATAATTAATTTGCGCGCTTGTTTCAGCACCACTTTGTGATGCAGTTGTGACCTCATCGGTCAGATTTTGTTCGGCTGCTTCATTGGCCGTCTTCGGTTTTTTCGACTGCTCCGAATCCGCTTCTTTGTCGATGACTTTGCTTGATGGTTTGTCTGATGGCTCCGACACTGGCAAGTCTTTTCTGGCGGCATCCGAGGATGGCACTTTTTCCGCTATCGTCGAACCTGTAGTTGGCTTTGAAGCATCTGCTAATTTCGGGTCAGGCTGTGCCAGAGTAGTTACTGGCTTTGCATCCCCATTTGAGTTTTGAATATTGTATTCATTGTCGGTGTGCTTTTCATCAAAATGATCCGTAACATTGATTTTCAGCTTTGAGATAGCCACTTTAGCGGCAGCACTCATGATCGTTCGATTGATTGCTTTTGCCGAGATCGTTCCGCGATGGACACCGCGTAGATATGCCGAATGCTCATTGCGCGAGGGTGTATCAGTGGCCTTATGGATCTCAATACCGTGCCGAACCGTCAGGCCTTTGTACTGCGCTGCAAATTCAACGAGTTTGGCGTTGCCATAGCTGTCCACAAAGATAGGTTCTTTATGATCGATCAGCTTGGCACTTAACAGACGACCCGATAAATCGATGACCACCAGAATATTTAACGGCTTGCCGCTATAACCCCGGACCGACACCACCTCATTGGTCTCAAATACATAAGCCTTTAGCTCAGGCTTGCTGTCTGGCGATGCGGCATCTTTAACGAATAAGGGATAAACAGGCAGGTCGGACTGAATTTCACCGACGATGTACTGGTCCTCAAACAGCTTCTCCAGTTCATCCTTGGGCATCATGCCTGCGTTTACCTTGGATATCAGACACAGCATCAGTAGCCCTGCAGTCACGACAAACTTCGCGATGGGGTGAATCATTTTTATAATTTTTATGTTTAAAGGAAGATGCCAGAACGAGCCTACAGCAGCCCAGCAATCGCTCACTTTTACTGAATTAGCAATTTAGGAATAAGGCTTAGTGCGGGTCAACACCACTCACCCTAAAATGATATCAAATAGATAGCGGCAAGTTTTCGGCAGCTGATTTGTCTTTTTGCGCTCATGTTCTGGTAAATTTATCCGATGACTTTTGCGGGTAGCCTCGCAAGATGAATTGAGCAGCCAAGAATTATGGAAATGGCAATTCAACTGCAGGATCACACGAACATCGGGTTAGCCAGAACACCATCCAAGGTATAAACCAAGGCTTGGGGATCGCAAGGACGTGACGGACGGGCATGTTATGAGCAACTCACCTGACGACAACAAACCGCTGAACCATCTGATGGAGCGTTTGCTGCGCCTATTTTTAGCTACCGGCGAAAAATATGTGGGTGAATTCAAGCATGGCCAATATCACGGCAAAGGCATGATGACCTACACCGATGGCGAAAAGTACATCGGCGAGTACCTTGAGGGCACACGGCACGGTCAAGGGACCTATGTCTTCGCGAACGGCGATAAATACATCGGTGAATACAAGAATGGTACGCGTCACGGACAAGGGGTCTATACCTCAATCGACGGCAAACGCTATGTCGGAAGCTTTGATAACGGCATAGCGGACGGACACGGTGCCGAGATTTTCCCGAGCGGTAAAAAGTATGTTGGCGAATTCAAGCAGGGCAAGCCCTTTGGCCAAGGCATTCACACCTGGCCTGACGGAGCGATGTACTACGGCGAGCTGAGAAACGGCTTACCCAATGGTAATGGCACCTTCATTTCCGCTTGCGGCAAAAAATATGTCGGCGAATTCAAAGAAGGAAAAAAGCACGGCAAAGGTGCATTCACTTGGGCTTGCGGTGACCAGTATGTCGGCGATTACAAAGACAACAGGCGGCACGGTCAGGGGACAGAGATTTATGCCGATGGTGATAGATACACCGGTGGCTGGGTCAATGATTTTTTCCACGGCCAAGGTACCTATACTTGGTCAGATGGCGCGACCTATGTCGGTGATTGGCAAGAAGGTAAGTTTCACGGCTATGGAGTATTGACCAATACAGATGGCACCAAACAAGAGGGGTACTGGGACGACGATCGCTTCATCGGCGAACGCCCAGACGATGTGCTTTCGCCGCGCCTGAAACTGGTGTCGCATTCGGCAAGCGCGACCGGATAGCCAGCCTGCCCCTACCCTATTCAACTAAATCATTGGCTCACAGTTGAGTTAGCTTGAACTTTCAAGCGGGTAAGGATTACATCAAAAAACTGCATGATCACCTCGTTCAGGCGCTTCGGCACCCTGAACCAGATCGGCATAAAAATCAAACAAAGTTTGTGTACCAGTAGAAGGCGTTGCTGCTGCATCATAGACGCCAGCCTGCGCATCCCAAACCAACATGGACTCGGTCGCGTAATAACGACCTATACGAGCCAATTCAGCTTTATCCGCCAACGCTGGAATAAATCGCCCCAAGAAACCTAGAACATGGATGATCACATCCATGAGGGCGACCGGCACATGCTTAAAGCGCACTTCCTGTCCTAACAAATCAAACAGCTTTTCACCTTGCTCTTTCGGAGTAATCGCGGCTCCCGGCCCGCCTATAGGAAGGATACGATTGTGGCGAGCCTGATCACGAATACAGTCGGCAATAAAATCACCCAGATCGCCGTCGCTGATAGGCTTGCATGAAGTCAAGGTTCCATCGCCAAACAAAAGGAATGGTTTTCCTTTTTTTAATCGACCTATCTGCCCTGATAATGATTTGAAGAAGGCAGTCGGTCTAACGATGGAATAAGTCAGACCTGATTCAATCAATCGTTTCTCAAAGGCCAGCTTTGCATGCTGAAACGCCAACAGAGGCTTCTGAACACAAATCGCTGACAGCAAAACGAAGTGAGAAACACC
>JAIXYM010000120.1 GCA_027490255.1 Oxalobacteraceae bacterium
ATCGCAAGGCCAGGAAAAATATGCCCGCCCGTACCCGCTGCCATGACCATGAGGTGTTTCATGCGCGACTACCTCTCATGAGAATCCTATTCTCGTAGTCAATCCGCAGCAGGATCGCGATGCCAATACAGTTGGTAACAATCCCCGACCCACCAAAACTCATCAGCGGCAACGTCAGTCCTTTGGTAGGCAGCAGCCCAAGATTGACGCCCATGTTGATGAAGGCCTGCACGCCAATCCAGATGCCGATGCCTTTAGCAACCAGACCAGCGAAGAATTTTTCGGTGGCGATGGCTTGTCTGCCGATGTCGAAAGCACGGCGAACAATGAAGTAGAACAGGAAGGTAACCAGCAATACGCCGACCAATCCGAGTTCTTCGCCAATGACTGCCATCAGAAAATCGGTATGCGCTTCGGGCAGGTAGTGCAATTTTTCAACGCTGCCACCCAAGCCAACGCCAAACAATTCACCACGTCCAAAAGCAATGAGTGAATGTGAGAGCTGATAAGCCTTGCCAAGGACGTTGCCATCTGCCCAGGGATCGAGATAGGCCGTCAAGCGCTCGCGGCGCCATGGCGAGAACAAGATGATGAGACTGAACACCGAGGCTAGGACGCCGGCGATGCCGCCGAACCAGACGATATTGAATCCACCCAAAAATAGAATACCCATCGCGATGCAAACCACGACGCCTGCCGCACCCAAATCTGGCTGCAGCATCAACAGACCAGCGGCGAGTCCGACAGCACCGGCCATGGGCAAGAAGCCCTTGGTCAGTTTGTGCATGTACTGCTGTTTGCGCACGGTGAAGTCGGCTGCATAGATCACCATCATCAGCTTGAGTATTTCGGAAGGCTGAAGTCGCAGTGGCCCGATACTGATCCAGCGACGTGCGCCGCCGGCATCTTTGCTAAGACCAGGAATCAGCACCACGATCATCAGAAACAAAGCGCCGAGAAACAGATACGGCGCGAGTTTCTCCCATTGCTCTATGCGAATGCGGAAAGCGAGTAAACCAACAACAAGACCAATAACAATATAAACAGATTGCCGCAGCAGGAAATAATGGCTCGACGCATCTTTGTATTTTTTGGTTTCGCTGAGGTTTATCGAAGCGGAATAGACCATCACCAAACCAATCAGCAGCAACAGCATCGTCACCCAAACCAGCGCCTGATCGTACTCGAGCATACTCGAGCGCTGCCCTAGTTTCAGCTCAGCGTTGTTCTGCTCACTATCACCGAAAAAAGGCAGCGTCATCTTCATGCCAGCACCTCACCGCGGCTGGCAGCCAATTCATGAACCGCACCTGCAAACACTTGCGCGCGATGCGCGTAATCTTTAAACATGTCAAAGCTTGCGCATGCGGGAGATAACAAGACGGTGTCGCCTTCGCTTGCGATTTCTGCGGCGCGTTGCACGGCCTGCTCCAGCGTCCAGCAATCCGTGAGTGTGACCCCGGTATCAGCCAGCGCTGCACGAATGGCGGGGCCGTCACGGCCAATCAGCATCACTGCGCGCACATGGTGTTTTACTGCAGGGGCCAGCGGCGCGAAATCCTGACCCTTGCCATCACCGCCTGCAACAAGAATCAGATGGGGACTTTCGCTCTGCCCCAGGCCTTCAATCGCAGCGACCGTCGCGCCAACATTCGTGCCTTTGCTGTCATCAACATAATCAACACCGCCGACCGTTGCAATCAGCTCAACGCGATGTGGCTCGCCGCGATACTGACGCGCCGCATGCAGCAAGGGAGCCAGCGACAAACCAATAGCGCGGCAGAGTGCGAGTGCCGCCAATACATTGGTCGCATTGTGCTGGCCGCGAACTTTCAAGGCATCAGCAGGCATGAGCCGGTTCATGAACAACTCGGTCTCGGCTGCGGCCTTGCCACGCTTTTTCTTTTCACCTTCTTCGGTGCTCATCGCCAGCATTAGCCATTGCATACCGTGCTCGGTCGACAAACCTAAACTGTCAGCCTCTGCCGGAAGATCGGTACCAAAACTGACGTAATGGGCTTTCGGGCTGGCCATCTTGATGCTACGTGCATCATTGCGATTAAGCACACGAACCGTATCAGGACCGAAGATACGCGCTTTGGCATCAGCATAGGCATTCATGTCGCCATGCCAGTCGAGATGATCCTGCGTGATATTGAGTACAGTCGCCGCATCCGCATTGAGGCTGAATGTGTTGAACAACTGAAAGCTGGACAACTCCAGCACCCAGCACTGTGGCAGTTCGTCGTTCTCAATCGCATCTCGCAATACATCCAGTGCAGCCGGACTGATATTGCCAGCGACTTTTACAGACAAACCTGCGGCACGGCACAACTGTCCGGTGAGACTGGTGACCGTGGTTTTGCCATTGGTACCCGTGATGGCGATGATCTTGGGTTGGTAATCACGCTCGGCCTTCAATGCGGCGAGCGCTTGCGCGAAGATTTCGATTTCACCCCAGACCGGAATATTTTTTTCCTGCGCTGCGGGCAAGACTACGGCGAGTTCATTGCTGGGCGATAAGCCCGGACTGACAGCCACCAGATCAACATCCTCAAGCAAGGCGGCTGTAAATTCACCACTAATAAATTCCACCTGCGGACAAGCGTCTTTAAGTGCAGACAAACGTTCAGGACCAGGACGCGTATCGGCTACGCGCAAACGTGCACCGGCCTGCGCAAGCCAGAGCGCCATCGCCAGACCGGACTCGCCGAGTCCGAGCACCAATACCTGTTTGTTCTGATAATCCATATCGTTTATCGCAACTTCAAGGTCGACAGTCCGACCAGTACCAACATCATCGTGATGATCCAGAAACGTACGACGACCTGCGTTTCTTTCCAGCCTTTTTGTTCGAAGTGGTGATGCAGAGGTGCCATCAGCAGTACGCGTTTTCCAACCCCGGTGCGCATCTTGGTGTATTTGAAATACGCCACCTGCAGCATCACCGACAAGGTTTCAACGACAAACACACCGCCCATGATGAAGAGCACAATCTCCTGCCGAACAATGACGGCAATCGTGCCCAGCGCACCACCGAGTGCTAGTGCGCCAACATCGCCCATGAAGACTTGCGCGGGGTAGGCGTTAAACCACAAAAACGCCAGGCCAGCACCCGCCATCGCACCGCAAAAAATCAATAGCTCGCCCGCCCCCGGTATGTGCGGAATCAGAAGATACTTCGAGTAGGTCGCGCTGCCAGTGAGATACGCAAACAACCCCAATCCCGAACCCACCATCACCGTGGGCATGATGGCCAGACCATCTAGTCCATCGGTGAGATTGACTGCATTGCTGGTGCCGACGATCACAAAATAGGTGAGCGCAATAAAGCCCCAGACACCCAATGGATAGGTGATCGTTTTAAAGAACGGCACAATCAAATCCGTCTTGGGTGGCAATTCCATTGAGAAGCCAGATTGCACCCACTCAGTAAACAATGCCCAAACTTTGAGATTGGTCGGGCCCGAAACCGAGAACGCGAGATAGAACGCCGCCAGCAGCCCAATCAGCGACTGCCACAAATACTTCTCGCGTGAGGCCATGCCATTCGGATCTTTGTAAACAACCTTGCGATAGTCATCGACCCAACCGATCACACCAAAACCTAGCGTCACAATCAATACAGGCCAGATAAAGCGGTTGCTCCAGTCACCCCACAATAGGGTAGAGACTGCAATACCAATCAGGATCAACGCGCCACCCATGGTGGGTGTGCCGGATTTAATCAAGTGCGTTTGAGGACCATCGGTACGCACTGCCTGACCGACCTTGAGCGTCGTGAGCATACGAATGACGGCCGGACCAGCGATTAAGCCGATCAGCAAAGCGGTTAGCGTCGCAAACACCGCGCGGAAGGTAATGAAATTGAAGACCCGCAGTGCGCCGATCTGATCTTGAAAATGTTGGGCGAGCCAGAGCAGCATGTCAGTGGCCTCCCGCGTTTTGTCCGGTCAGATGACTGACCACACGTTCCATTTGCATGAAACGCGAGCCCTTGACCAGTATGCTGGCACCGGCGGGTACGCCGGTGATGACTTCAGTGAGTTTGTCCATATCGTCAAAATGCACGGCGCCCTGACCGAACGCTTGTGTCGCGTGACGTGCCAGTGTGCCGAGAGTAAACAAGCGATCGATGTGATGCGACTGCGCATAGGCACCGATCTCTTCGTGAAATGCAATGCCTTCGCTGCCAACTTCACCCATGTCACCCAACACCAGCGTGCGAGGCGCTGGTGCAGCGGCCAGCACATCAATCGCGGCGCGCACGGAGTCGGGATTGGCGTTGTAGGTGTCATCAATCACCAAGGAACCATTGGCTGCTGTCTTGCGCTGCAATCTTCCGGCAACCGGCGCGAAGCTTTCGAGACCGCGCGCGATGCTGTCAGCCTCAATGCCAACCGACATCGCAGCTGCACAGGCAGCGAGCGCATTACGTACGTTATGCACACCAGCAGCAGACAGCTGAACTTTGAATTGCGTATCAGGCGTGGTGATCATGATCTGACTGCCGAAATCTTCCGCCTGCCATTGCGCGCTGATATCGCATGACGCACTCAGGCCAAAGGTGTGCATCGTGCGCGTGCTGGCATAGCCCTGCCAGAGCGATGTGTATTCCTCATCTCCGGGGAAGATCGCAGAACCCGCGTCACCGAGCCCGCGAATCACGGCACCATTTTCTTCGGCGACAGCAGCAACACTGGCCATGAATTCTTGATGCTCGCGCTGCGCGTTGTTTACCAAGCCAACGGTGGGTTCGGCAATCTCGGCCAGACGTGCGATTTCACCGGGATGATTCATACCCATTTCGATCACGGCGGCACGATGCTGTGCTTCAAGCCGAAACAGGGTGAGTGGTACGCCGATTTCATTATTTAAATTGCCGCGGGTCGATAAGTAATTATCCTGACCATAAGCCGCTGCAAAAATCGAGGCGATCATTTCCTTCACCGTCGTCTTACCATTGCTGCCGGTGACGCCCACCACTGGTATCGCGAAACGCCGACGCCAGACTTGCGCGATCTGTCCGAGTGCATGACGGGTATCGGGCACGATCAGTGCGGGCA
>JAIXYM010000008.1 GCA_027490255.1 Oxalobacteraceae bacterium
AATGAATCTGAATACGAAAGTTTCAGAAGAAGAGTTAAAGGCAATCGAAGAGCGAATCGAAAAAATCGCTCCCGTATGAAATGTAATTAAACCCGAATCTACCAACCAAGGGGAATCCTCATGCAGTCAATGAAAACAAAATATGCAGTGATACTGATCGCACTAATTGCAGCCGCGTGTTCGACACCTAAGCCGGGTACGCCCGAATTCGTCGCCAAGCAGGAAGACGATCGTCAGAAGGCAGCGGTGAAATCGGTGGAAAAGACGATTGAAAACACGCCTTCATGGTACCTAGTGAAGCCTTCTGATGCGAATGCTATTTATGAGACTGCAACAGCGGCTTCTCCTGATCCCGAAATGGCGATGTCGATCGCTATCCACGAAGCCAGCATCAAGCTAGCCACTGCAGTGGGTGCTAGGTTTGACTCACTGATCAAAACCTCTTCTCGACAGGCCAGCGTGAATAACGATCCCCAATTTGATCAAGAGGTGGTTAAAGTCACACGTGCTGTCGTCACTGAGGTCGAGCTCAAGGGTTATGTTCGGGAGAAGGCCGATTTGAAGCAAGAGGGCAAAAATTTCAGAAGCTGGGTTCTGTTGCGTTATCCAATTGGTGAGGCGAACCGACTCTTCATGGCTGAGGTAAAGAAGAATCAGGTCGTGGAAAGTAAAGTGCGCACAGCGGAGGCGTGGAAGGAACTGGAGCGTGAAATCGATCTTCGCAGAAATAAATAAGTCCATGGGAGCCCTGAGTTACCTTCCTGCCGGAGTCAGAACGACCACAGCAGTGCTGATGCTCTGCTGTGCGATGTCTGCCAATGCGATTGATCTTGTCACGCCCGACGAGGCCCGACGCTCGCAGCAGGCGCCGCCTGTGGTTGAGGCGCAGTCTTCCGCGCCAGATTCGATGGCGCCGCTCATTGCCGTTGTTGATCCTCAGGCGGTTGATAGGGCCCTGAAAAATCCGTTTCGTATGGAGATTGATTTCAAGACGCAAGCAGGAGCGCGTCTGGATTTCTCGACTTTCAAAGCCTACTACGGTGCGTTCAAGATCGACATCACGGATCGCTTGCTCAAGGAAGCCACAAGAACTGCCTCTGGTCTGCGTCTTAGCAACGTCAACGTGCCTTCCGGCAGTCACAAAATTATCTTGCGTATCAAGGATGACCAGAGCCGCATGGGTGAGCGGGAACTTTACTTCAAGGTCGAATGAAATCACTCATCAAATTTGGCGTATCGCTGCTGCTGGCCTTGTCAGTGGTCTGCGTGCAAGACGTGGTTGGTGCCGACGCTAAGACCGACGCGCTAACGCGTGCAAGTATTTTTGTTGATGCGGGTCGTCTAAAAGATGCCGTAGCAATACTGAAAGTCTATGAGCCACGTGATGCCAAAGAAGAGCAGCAAATCGCGCTCTTGATGGGAAAAATTTATCTGGCGATTGATCGTCCGGCTAAGGCGCTGGAAATTTTTCGTAGTGCAGATGAGCAGCTGACGTTCAATATGGATGCAGTGATGGGTGCGGCCAATGCCTCACTCAAGCTTGGTCGGTTTTCTGATGCGCGCAAATACGCTGTGGACGCTGGCAAGCTCGATTTGGATTCGCCTGAGCCGGAGTTGTTACTTGCATTGATTGAACAAAGATCCGGTCAAACCGTTGACGCGACAAAGCGTATGAATGATTTGTTGCGCAAGCGTCCAGGATCGGAGACACATGTTCTCGCTTATGCGCGTTATCTCGTCTCGGCGGGTGAACAAGCGAAAGCTGCCAGCACACTACAGACTTACCGTGAATCCCATCCGCAATCCGCGCCTGTGCTTGAGCAGCTCGGCGAACTTGAGTTTAGTTTCGGCAGTAAATCGAAAGCACTCAGTCTCAAGCGGGAAGCGGCAAAGTCTTATGCAAATCAAGGGAACGAATATCGGGTACGCGTGATTCAGTCGTGGGTCGAGGAAAACATCGCCGTGCTTGATAATCCTAAAAGCGACACGGAGAGGGGTAAACGTACTTCGCCGCCACCAGTGCCAGAGTCCGTGCCCGCACCCGCGCCCGATGTTGTACCCAATGCGTCACCTCAGACAACGGGAAAAAAAGAATTACCTCCTTTACCCGCGGAGCAAAAACCCAGGGTGGCGAAATTTACTGATCCCGATGTCAATCTTCCGGTAAAGCGTTTCCCCTTTCCAAAGGGTGTGACGATTACCGGCGGCAGCGGTTTTATTGTGGATGAGGGTCGAAAGATCGTCACCAACAAACATGTGATTGAGGGCGGTAAAGAGTTTGCGATACGGACGGGTTTAGGTGAAGTCATTCGCGCAAAAGTTGTCTTCATCTCCGACACCGATGATCTGGCGATACTTGAGTTGAGCAAGCCTTTGCCGGCCGATCGTGCTATTCCCACCGCCGCATATGCTAAGCCCCGCGTAGGGCGCGATGTCGTGGTGATGGGTTATCCCCTTTGGTACATCCTGGGCGAGGGATCGCCCTCACTGACCAGTGGCGTCGTGTCGAAAGGCACGGGTATGGGCGACGATAGAAATACTTTTCAGTTGACTGCCAAAGTTAACAAAGGTAACTCAGGTGGTCCGGTCTTTGATTTGAACGGCAATGTGGTTGGTATCACGGTCGGCAAACTCGACAGCCAAAAAATCAATCAGGAACAAGGCTTTGTACCCGAGGATATCAACTTCGCGATTCACGTCGATCGTCTTCCGCCCATGGCAAAGGCAGCGCTGAAGGCCGAAGGTGTCTCGGACAAGCCGGTGTCACCGGAAACCCTGTATCAGCTGATGCTAGGGCGCGTGGTGATGGTGGCTACTTACAAATAAATCGTCTGTCAGTCGGTTTTGCCGGATTTGCAGACTGCAATGGCGATGTTGGAGATGAATGACCCATATCTCCAAGCAGAGCAGCGTCACAGGCTGCAGATGCATGCCTCAGACACATGGTGAATAGCGTTTCCTTTTGCAATCAATCGCTTAGCGATTGAGCGGGCCCGGCTGAGTGCTATACTTCTGCGCTAAACCTAATGACCCGAATGTCCGATATCAACACACCTCCAGAGTCCGTACCGGCTGCAGACGCATCCGCCGCTTCGCTTCCCCGCTTCGATGAATTTGGTCTGGCGCCGCCTGTGCTGCAGGCATTGGCTGATCAAGGCTATGTTCATCCCACCCCGATTCAGGCGCAGGCGATTCCTGTCGTGCTGCAAGGCCGGGACGTCATGGGTGCAGCCCAGACGGGTACCGGCAAGACTGCCAGCTTTTCACTGCCCATCATCCAGTTGCTGCTCGCCCATGCGAATACCAGTGCCTCCCCCGCAAGGCATCCGGTGCGCGCGTTGGTTCTGACCCCCACGCGTGAGCTGGCCGATCAGGTGGCAGACAATGTGAAGGCCTACTCGCGTCACACGCCGCTGCGCGCCACGGTCGTTTTTGGTGGTGTCGATATGGCGCCTCAGACCGCCGCCCTGCGCTCCGGTGTGGAGATCGTGATTGCCACCCCCGGCCGCCTACTGGATCATGTGCAGCAAAAAACCTTGAACCTGTCCCAGACGCAGATCTTTGTCATGGACGAAGCCGACCGTATGCTGGACATGGGTTTCCTGCCCGATCTGCAGCGCATCATCAACCTGTTGCCCAAGAAGCGGCAAAACCTGATGTTCTCCGCGACCTTCTCTCCGGAGATCAAAAAGCTGGCGGCCAGCTTTTTGAATGATCCTTTACTAATCGAAGTCGCGCGCAGCAACGCCACCGCCGAAAGAGTGACGCAGGTGGTTTACAAGGTCGACGAAGAAGCCAAGCGTGATGCGGTGGTTCATCTGCTGCGTGGCCGTGATCTCAAGCAGGTACTAGTGTTTTCGAATACCAAGATCGGCGCATCGCGGCTGGCACGTGAACTGGAACGGCAAGGCATCAAAGCCGCGCCCATTCACGGTGACAAAACGCAGAACGAGCGTATGGCGGCACTCGAAGCCTTCAAGAATGGCAGCGTTGATGTACTGGTGGCTACCGATGTGGCCGCGCGTGGTCTCGATATCGCCGAACTACCCTGTGTGATTAATTATGATTTGCCCTATAACGCCGAAGACTATGTGCATCGCATTGGCCGTACGGGGCGTGCAGGTGCCTCTGGCGATGCAATCTCACTGTATTCGGACAAGGATCTACGTTTTCTGACTGACATTGAAAAACTCATACGTCAGAAATTGACACCGGTACCGATTGAAGGTTTTGGTGGCAGAGCACCTCGCACTGTCGAGCGTTCTGAACGATCAGACGCTACCTATTCGTCACACCGTCCTGATCGCGAACGCTCGGGTGACCTACGTTCAAAAGATCGTTCCACTCGCGGTGCAGCAACGCCACGTCGCGAGCCTGTGGATCCATGGTTCCTGAAACCCTACGAACCCTCCGCGCCCGTGCCAGCTAAAGCTGAGGCCGCTGATAAGGGGCCGAGCAAGAGTGGCGCGCCACCGAAGCGCGCCGCTTTGCTGGGCGGCCGCAAGAACTGATCGATACTGAATGCGCAGTCAAATTTGATTGCGATTCGGCCGGTGTAGTCGCGCGGCAATTCAATACTTGTCCAGCAAACAAAGACATTGGATTCCCCCTTGCAGGGCGCATCATGGCGAGTACGCCATAACCGTTTCACGGGCAGACCGCATGCGGTCTAAAATCCCCGCGCCACCCTGCGGCGGGATGATGATCTTTAAAACAAAGACGCTGGATCCCGGCCTGCGCCGGGATGACGGTGGTTATTTAGGCGACCTTAAAATTCCTACCGTCATCCCGGCGCAGGCCGGGATCCAGTGTCTTTCGTTGTGTATCCGATGACAGCACTTTCAGACAAATCGTCGTGCCCAGTCGCTGATCGCTGCTTCCCAGAACGAGGTGAGGTCTGTTCCCGCCGCTGCGGGTAAAACCAAACCCAGGCTCATTGCTGCAGCCATCAGCGTCTCCAGTGGCCGGTCCAGATCGAGCGCGCTTGCGCCAGTTTGTTTCGACAGCTTTTCTCCGGCAGCATTGTTCACTACAGGCACGTGCATGTAACGCGGTGTCGGCAATCGCAACAACCTTTGCAAATAAATCTGCCGCGCCGTTGATCTCAGCAAATCGGCGCCGCGCACGACATCAGTAACGCCTTGCTCGGCATCATCTACCACCACGGCCAGTTGGTAAGCCCAGAAACCATCGGCGCGTTTGAGTACAAAATCACCCGTCGATTCGGACAAGGCTTCCGTGATGCGACCCAGCCAGCGGTCTTCAAACGTAATCACTCCCGCAGCTGACATAGTCGGTGGCACTCGCAGTCGCCAAGCGCGTGTGGTTTTCCCCTCGGCGAGTCCATGACGACAGGTACCCGGATAAATCGCTGCGCCATCAGAGGCAATGCCGGTACGTGAGTCTGCAATTTCCTTGCGACTGCAGCCGCACGGATAGACATTCTCGCCCAGCTGATTAAATGCGGCTTCATAGCGTGCCTTGCGCTGGCTTTGCCAGAGGACTTCGCCATCGGCGTGCATGCCCAGTGCTGCGAGCGTGTCACAGATAGTTTCTGCCGCGCCAGAGACTGTGCGAGGTTCATCAATATCTTCGATACGAAGCAGCCATCGACCGTGATGCGCACGCGCATCCAGATAGCTGGCCATAGCAGCGACTAGTGATCCTGCGTGGAGCGGACCGGTAGGGGAGGGGGCGAAACGACCCGTGTAGTGCATCATGTACGCATCAATTCAACAACAGTTTGAGAAGACAGGCTATCTGTAATTTTTGTTAAAGCTTATATTCGCCGCTCTGCTAAATTCAACCAGCCTTGCGGAGGTTTTTCATGAATCATTCTTTACAGAATTTTGCCGCACTTGGCGGCCGCGTGCTGCTTGCAGCGATTTTTCTTATTTCTGGTTTAAACAAGCTAAGTGACTTTTCAGGTACTGCCGCATTCATGTCGGGCTCAGGCTTGCCGGCTGCAGAATTTTTGCTGGTCCTGACGCTATTGATTGAAATAGTGGGTGGTCTCATGATTGTATTGGGGTTGTATACCCGGTACGTAGCGTTGATTTTGCTCCTATTCATGATTCCGGTGACTGCAGTTTTTCATAATCCTTGGGCTGCAGGTGATCCGGCGGAGGCTCAGCAGCAAATGATTCATTTTCTAAAAAATCTGGCCATCATGGGTGGATTGTTGCATCTGTCTGCGTTTGGTCCTGGGTACTTCAGTATTGAGGCTCGACGGTCGGGGACAGCCTCACTCAGCGGATTTTAAGAGACAAGCGTTCGGTGGCTTCGTACTTGTCACTATCGAATTCATCGGGAGTTCGATGAAAGACACTGGATCCCCCCTTGCAGGGCGCATCATGGCGAGTACGCCATAACCGTTTCACGGGCAGACCGCATGCGGTCTGAAACCCCCGCGCCACCCTGCGCCGGGATGACGATTTTTAGGCAGGAAGGTTCTCAAATGTCATCCCGGCGAAAGCCGGGATCCAGCGTCGTGAGTTCACCCCAGCAGCAACTCAGCCTGAGATGAATCGCTTTCATCTTGCATCGCCTGCTTACTGCACAATCCACCGACCCGCACACCAAGCAAGCGCAATCGCCGCTCCAGCGGTACGCGCTTGAGACATTCACCCGCTGCACGGCGTATCACCGCCGGATCATCGGTGGCTTCGGCCAGCGTGATATCCCGAGTCACTGTTCTGAAATCGTCATACCGCAGCTTGATGCCTATCGTTTTTCCCAGATACGCCTTGCGTACCAGATCCTGCGCGACACGCTGACACAAGGTGGTAAAAATTTCCGATAATTTTTCTTTATCTAGTCGTGCATGCAGGTCACGCTCGAAGGTGGTTTCGCGACTGATGGATTTTGGTTCTGAATACGTGACGACAGGTCGATCATCCACCCCATGGGCCGCGTGATGTAGCCACTCGCCATAGCTGCGACCGAAATGCATCTGTAACTGCGTCATCGACTGTTGTGCCAGGTCGCCGATGGTGTGCACATCGATAGCGGCAAGTTTTTCACCCGCCTTGGGGCCGATGCCATTGATTTTTCGAACCGGCATGGGCCATATACGTGTTTCAAGATCATCCATCGTCAGCAGCGTGATGCCGTCTGGCTTGTCCAGTTCCGAGCAGATTTTGGCCAGCAGCTTGTTGGGTGCAATGCCGATGGAGCAGCTCAGGCCCGTCGCTGTCCTGACAGCATCCTTGATACGCTGTGCTAGCGGCAAGCTGTCTTCAGCAATCTCGGTGAGGTCGATATAGATTTCGTCGATGCCGCGATCCTCAATCAGTACTGCAATAGCAGCAACAGCTTGCTTGAAGCTGCGCGAGTAATGGCGGTAGGCTTCGAAATCAGCCGGCAGTAAAAAAGCCTCGGGTGCGAGCTTGGCGGCTTTCATCATGCCCATGGCAGAAAACACACCCAGCGCTCTAGCTTCATAGGTTGATGTGGTGACGACACCTCGCCCTGCATAGTCACGCAGTCTGGCAAATTCACGACTGCCATCGGCAAGTATGGCAGGTTGATGCACAGACCGGCCGCCGATTACGACCGGATGACCCCGCAGTTCAGGATAACGAAGTAGTTCGACTGATGCGTAGAACGCATCCATATCGAGGTGAGCAATGCGTCGGGGTGGCGCGGTCATGCAGCCTGTTCACGCAAGTTATTCATATAAAGCTCGTCAACGAAGCAAAGCCACTGGATCCCGGCCTGCGCCGGGATGACGGTAGTTGTTGAGGCGGCCTTAAAAATCCTACCGTCATCCCGGCGCAGGCCGGGATCCAGTGTCGTTCGTTGTGCATCAGTAGATTTTCGAAATAAAAACTAAGCGACACTAGCAGCCGTAGCAGCGGTCGCGCAATGTGGGCAAGATTTCCCCTCGATGTAGAGCGGCGACAGTTGTTCGCGCGGCGTTACTACAGCGCGGCATGCGAAGCATTGTCGTGTTTCAGTTTCCCGTAGCTGTGGATTGAGCGCGGTGCGATGATCAAAGACAAAGCAATCGCCTTGATAGTGCGCACCGCCGACTTTTTCGAAATACTTGAGGATGCCGCCTTCGAGCTGGTACACGCTCTCGTAGCCGATGTTCTTCATGTGGATCGCTGCTTTTTCGCAGCGTATGCCGCCAGTGCAGAAGGTAACAATCGTCTTATCGTTCAACGCGTCTTTTTCACGCTCAACAATAGCCGGGAATTCGCTGAATTTTTCGATGCGGTAGTCAATGGTGTTTTCGAAGGTGCCGACATCGACTTCGAAGGCATTGCGTGTATCGAGCATCACGACGGGTTTGCCCTGATCGTCATGACCCTGATCCAACCAGCGTTTGAGCGTCGTGGCCTCGACCGCGGGTGCCCGGCCCAGTTCAGGCTTGATCAGAGGATGCTTCATCGTGATGATTTCGCGCTTAAGTCTGACCAGCATGCGATTGAAAGGCTGCTTTTCTGACACGCTTTCCTTGACCTCAACGTCGGCGAACCGGGGATCAGAGCGCAGGAAGGCCAGAAACTGATCAATCGATGCGCGTGTTCCAGCAAGAAAAAGGTTAATGCCCTCCGGGCTCAGCAAAATCGTGCCTTTTAGGCCCAGATCCATGCATAAGCCCTGAAAACGCGGGCGCTGGGCGACCGTGTCATCGAACGTAACAAATTTATAAGCAGCGATATTGACGATCTGAGGCAGGGACTGCATGGCGGGAGTGAGTGAAGTTCAGCGACAGTCGTCATTATAAGCGCCGATCTTTCTCTGGCCAGTGTCTATCTGGCGTCGATGCAGGGGTTCCCAGCGGGTAAAATACGGCCATGACTTCGCCGCAATTTATTCATCTCCGCCTGCATTCCGAGTTCTCCATCGCCGATGGACTCGTACGTATCGACGAACTGGTCGATGCGGCACTTGCAGACCGCCAGCCGGCCGTGGCATTGACGGATCTGGCCAATCTGTTCGGCATGGTGAAGTTCTACAAAGCGGCGCGCGGCAAGGGCATCAAGCCCATCGTGGGTTGCGACATCTGGGTCACCAATGACGATGACCGCGACAAGCCTTTCCGCTTGCTGCTGCTAGTAAAAAACCGTACTGGCTATCTGCAATTGTGTGAATTGCTCGCGCGAGCGTCGCTCAGTAACGCTCATCGTGGTCGTGCCGAAGTGCGTATCGATTGGCTTGAGGCTCTGCAGCCGGGCGGTGGATTGATTGCGCTTTCAGGCTTTCAAGCGGGTGATATTGGCAGCGCGCTCGAGAATGGTAATGCCGCGCTGGCGGAACGTTGCGCGGCGCGTTGGGCGAAGATTTTTCCCGGCCACTTTTATATCGAAGTCCAGCGTAACGGCAATCCTGCACTCGAAAATTTGCTGCGGCAGTCCACACAATTGGCAGCTAAACTCCAATTATCCGTGGTTGCAACGCATCCGGTGCAGTTTCTTCAGAAAAAAGAATTCACTGCGCATGAAGCGCGTACCTGTATCGCCGACGGTGAGATTCTCGCTAACACTCGACGTCCCAAACGCTTCACGCAGGAGCAGTATTTCAAGACGCAAGCGGAGATGGCTGAGTTGTTTGCCGATCTGCCCGCCGCATTGCAAAATAGCGCCATCATCGCGCAGCGCTGCAACCTCACGCTGGAACTGGGTAAAGCCCAACTACCTGATTTCCCGACACCGGATGGCATGAGCATCGGCGATTTTCTGGTGGCACAGGCAGAGGCGGGTCTTGAACAGCGCTTGCAGCAGCTCTATCCCGACCCTGCGCAACGAGAGCAAGTACGCGAGCGCTACGCTTCGCGACTGAAGTTCGAAACCGACACCATCATCGCGATGGGCTTTCCCGGCTACTTTCTGATCGTTGCTGATTTCATTCAGTGGGCCAAGCATAACGGCGTGCCCGTAGGGCCAGGCCGAGGTTCGGGTGCCGGCTCGCTGGTGGCGTATGCATTATCGATTACGGATCTTGATCCGCTGGAATACAACCTACTATTCGAGCGCTTCCTCAATCCAGACCGCGTCTCTATGCCTGACTTCGATATCGACTTCTGTCAGGAAGGCCGTGATCGCGTAATTCAGTATGTAAAAGAACGCTATGGCAAAGAGGCTGTGTCGCAGATCGCTACCTTCGGCACCATGGCTGCAAAAGGAGCGGTGCGTGATGTGGGCCGTGTGCTGGATTTTGGTTATAACTTTTGCGACGCGATTTCCAAACTGATTCCCTTCAAGCCCGGCAAGCTGGTGACGATTGCCGATGCGCTCGAAGAAGAACCGCTGCTGAAAGAACGGCGCGATAACGAAGAAGAAGTACGGCAGTTGCTCGAGCTGGCACAGCAAGTCGAAGGCATTGCACGCAATGTCGGCATGCATGCAGGTGGCGTGCTGATTGCCCCAGGCAAGCTGACAGATTTTTGTCCGCTGTATACCCAAGGCGCTGATGGTGGTGTGGTGTCGCAGTTCGACAAAGACGATGTCGAAGCGATGGGGCTGGTGAAGTTCGACTTTCTCGGCCTGACTACGCTGACGATTCTCGATCGGGCAGTGAATTACATACGCCAGCTTGATCCGGCGATGAGCGATTTCAGTCTCGAGCGCGTGCCACTGAATGATCGGCCGACGTATCAGTTACTCACGCAGGCCAAGACTGTTGCTGTGTTCCAGCTTGAAAGTCGCGGTATGCAGGGCATGCTGAAAGATGCGCGCCCGGATCGTTTCGAAGACATCATTGCGCTAGTGGCCTTGTATCGTCCAGGACCTATGGATCTGATACCCGACTTCTGCCGCCGCAAGCATGGCGAGCGATTCGATTATCCCGATCCGCGTACCGAAGACATTCTCTCCGAGACCTACGGCATCATGGTCTATCAGGAGCAGGTGATGCAGATGGCGCAGGTGATCGGCGGCTACTCATTAGGCGGCGCTGATTTGCTGCGTCGTGCCATGGGCAAGAAAAAGCCCGAGGAGATGGCGCAGCACCGGCAGATTTTCC